>JBBILK010000352.1:0-3829 GCA_037444965.1 Actinomycetota bacterium
GCAGGAGAGGACGGGCGGCAAACTGCCGAAAGCCTATTTCCCGCGCACGCGCACGACCACGGGCGGGCTCGCGGCGCTGCGGGAGAGCGCGCGGTACGTCGTCTTGGCGCTCGGGACGACGCGCAGGCTCCAGCCGCCGTCCGCGCCGACGGAGGCGACGCCGACCTGCCGGAACGAGCCGTCCTTCGGCCGGCGCGCGTAGACCTGGACGACCTCGTACGCCCGCAGGCTGGAGACGCGGCCGAAGAGGGTGGCCGGGCGGCCGCGGCGCACGACCTGCGCCCGCGCCCTGATCGAGGCGCGCGCGTCCGGGAGGTGGAGGAACGTGCCGTGCGCGCTCCAGTCGATCGAGCCGAGCCGGGGAAGCTCGTCGCGCAGGCAGATCGCGGTGCGGAGTCCCTCCTTCTTGCGCCGCTTCGCCCAGCGGGCGGTCGGCAGCGCGGGGTTCTCGATCGCCAGCACCGCCTCGGCCGCCTGGCGGCGGAACTGGTCGGCGAGCACGTCGCGGACGACGTCGCGGGTGATTCCCCGGCGCTCGAGCTCCGCCAGGTAATCGCCGAACCCGGCGAAGGTCCCCTCGACGAGGGCCCGCTCCGCCTCCTGGACGTCCGCGGTCGTGACGACGCCGCCCTTGTGCTCGTAGACGAGCCGCTCGAGCAGCGCGGTGAGCGCGGACTCCCGGCTGCCGGTCAGCGCTGCCAGCGCGTCGGCGTCGGCGCTCGTGATCGTTCCGAGCGACGTCCGGCACTGGATGCCGTCGGCGAGAAGGATCTGCCCGTCGGTGAGCGAGGCGTCGAACCGGGGCCCCGCCGCGCCTGGCCCGTCGCAGAGGGTCGGGTCGCGGGTCCAGAGATAGACGCACGCGGCAACGGGCTTGTCCGGATCCTCGCTCCCCGGGCCGAACGTGCCCCAGCCCCAGGACCAGATCGTCGAGATACCGAGCTCGGAGGCAATCTGGCGGGCGGCGAGCGCCTCGAGCTTGACGACCTCGAGCCAGGCCTCCCGCGGTCGGAGCCCTTCGCGCCCGCCCTTGCCGCGCCCCGACTGGAACGCGAGCACCAGCGCGAGTCGCTCGGCCGGGATACCGATCCCCGTGAAGGCCGACACTGCCCGCCGCATCGCGATCCGGCGGAGTCGGCTACCGAGATGGGCCCCCCGCGAGGAGATGAACGGCGCGCTGAAGTGCATCTCGCGCACGATGTGCGCGTGGCGGGCGAGCTCTTGCCACCACGCTGCAGCTTCTCCTCCGACCCAGGGAGCCCGCGCGCCGGTCGCCGGTCCCGGCACGAGCAGGAACGGCACGGCGCCCCGTGCGGCCATCGTCTTGACGAGCTGGAGGACGTTCGCCCGGTACTGCACGTGCTCGGGCGGCCAGGGCGTCACCCGGCGAGCTCCCCAGAGCTCGTTGAGCGCGATCAGCGGCGTCGCGCACCCCGACGAGGCCGCGGCCTTCTCGACGACCGCCTCGGCCGCCGGCGCGACCGAGGCAGGATCCGCCGGCGCGGTCGGCGTGCCGACGAGGGCGCGAAGCTGCATGTGCCAGTAGACGGTCTGCGCTCCGAGCGCCCGCAGCTGCGCGGGCCCGTCGATGCCGTTCGCCGCGGCGATCACGCCCGGCTTGCCGAACACGGTCATCCGGAAGTCGACCGAGCGGTCGGCGAAGTCGATCCAGAGGGGCCGGCTCTCAGGCAGCCCGCAGGGCAGCGTCGCCGCGCGGGCGGCACTGGTGGCGAGGAACCCGGCGAGACAGGCGAGCCCGATCAGGAAGCTTCTGACAGCCAGCGTCCGCTGCACGGTCGTCCCTCTTCGCCGCCGGCGCGGCGCTTCCCTACGCCGGCGCGAAACCGAGAGGCTACACGGCCCGCAGGCCGGCGGCTACCGGGGCGGCGTGCGGCGGACCCAGTCGCCTTCCGACAGGATCGCCACGCAGACCCAGACGAGGCCGACGAGCACCGCCATGATCAGCACCCAGGTCATCGTGCCTCGATCATCGGCACGTGCCCGCTGTCGCTTGACCCCGAACGGGGGTCGGGTCCTCAGCGTCCGAGCGAGTGGTACTCCTCGTTCGGGACCCAGCCGAACACGTTCGCGAGCCGGTTCGTGAAGTTGAACATCGCCGCCACCTGGCCGATGTCCATGATCTCCTCGTCCGTCCAGCCGGCCTCGCGCAAGCGCTCCACGTCGGCCTCGGAGCAGGTCTCGGACGCGGTCGTGACGAGGACGGCGAAGTCGAGCATCGCCCGCTCCTTCGGCGTCAGCCGCTCCGCGTGGCGGTAGTTCGCGGCGAGCTGGTCGGCGAGCAGCGGATCCTCGGTCAGCAGGCGTAGGGCGGCCCCGTGCGAGGTGAGGCAGTAGTAGCAGCGGTTCTCCGCGGAGACGACGACCGCGATCATCTCCCGCTGCGCTTGCGTGAGCCCGGACGACTCGCCGAAGACGAGCTCGTCGAAGTACGCGCGCCACCTGAGCAGGTGCTCGGGCCGCAGCGCGAAGGCGCGGAAGACGTTGGGCACGAACCCGAGCTTCTCGCGCGCCCGCTCGAAGAGCGCCTGCACGTCCTCCGGCAGCTCGGCCTCGTCCGGAACGGGAAGCCGGGAGATCCGCTCGGCCTGCTCGCTCTTCGTCCGTGCCATGCTGGCCTACAGGCTACAATGCGCCGGCCCGGGGGCGTAGTTCAGCTGGTTAGAACGCCGGCCTGTCACGCCGGAGGTCGCGGGTTCGAGTCCCGTCGCTCCCGTCCTCGAAGTCCCCGGAAACGGGGACTTTTCCTTTCGACGTGATCGTCGGTGCGTTCGCGCGATGGGGTGATGGGGCGGTGAGCACGTCGAGGCTGTCGAGTACGCCCCCGGTTCGCATCCGGGGCTCGTGGCCCGCTCCTTGGTGCTCGCGAGCAGCTGCTTCAGTACGCGGAGCGCGAGCTCGGCCTGCCGCGACGCGCGCCGCCGCGAGCCCGGCCACGTGGTCATCGGCGAGTGCGAGCGAGCGGAGGACGTCAAGGTGCGGAAGGACCCGGCGGACGGGCGCGAGTGAAGCGCGACGCGCCTCCAGCGCTCCGTGCAGACGACGCGGGTTTGCGCTCGATCCTGGGGGAAGGAGGCTCACGACGACGACGGGCTCGTGTTCGAGGCGCCCGAGCCACGGGCTTCCAGCACGTTCTTCAGCCTGGCGAAGTCTCGCTCGTACTGCTTGCGACCCACCCGCGACATCAGTGGCCAGACCACCTTCGCAAACCCCGACGGCTTCGCGCTCATCGTGACGCGTGTGCCGTCCGACTCGGACTCGAAGCGATAGGACGCCGTGAACGTGATCGGCTTCGTGACGACGAACGCGAACATCCTGTTCGGCTCGAATGCGGTGCACGCCCACTCGTTGACGACCTTCATGCCCATCGAGCGCCGCACATCTCGTCCGGTCGACCCCGCGCCGATCGGCCCGTCGGAGGTGACCGTTGACTCGATCAACCCGGTCTGCCAGGCGGTCTCGTTGCTGTTGTCCGCCAGGTACGCGAACACCTCGTCGACCGGGCGGTCGATCACAACGTCGATGACGATCTCTCCCATCGATGGCCTCCTTGTCCGTGTACGCGAAGCCCGCCTTCGAAGGCCCCCGGTCCACACAGGCACGCTCGCTGAACGGAGGCACCATACAGATCGAGGATGTCCCGCGCGCCGTGGATTATCGGCGAGGTGATCCCCGGTCGAGCACCGTCTCAGCTCCCGAAGGCTTCGCGGAAGGCTGCGGTCAGCTCGGGAGTGGCGGGACCGCTGTAGCCGCAGTAGTTCACGTTTCCGTCCGCGGCGGTGATGAGGTACTGCTGGCCGACCTCGAACTC
>JBBILK010000353.1:0-3817 GCA_037444965.1 Actinomycetota bacterium
GAGCGCGCTCTCGGCAACGGCGCTCGCGTCCACCGGCAGGCGCCGGGCGCCCAGGATCCCGCCGAGCGCCGCGAAGAGCTCCGCGGCGTTCACGGGGGCGAGCCTCCAGCCGAGAGCATGGGACGAGGCTAGCCGATCGACCGGCGCGCGCACCCCTCCGGGATAGCGCGCGGCTGGCAGCCGTCGGCGGCTGCGCGGGCGAATCGTTGCGAAGTCGCGCGCGAGACGGCGCGGCCCGATGCCCTCCGTTCCTAGTTGAGCGCCTCGCAGAGGCGCTCCAGCTCCTCGTCGGCCGTCCAGAACCCGACCGAGACCCGGACCCAGCCGACGCCCGGGAGGTCGCGCACGACGACGCCCTGCCGCGCGAGCCGCTCGACCGTCTCCGCCGGATCGCCGCTCGGGCGGAACGAGACGAGCGTCGCCTGTCCGGGCTCCGTGACGACCTCGACGCGCTCGGCGAGCAGCGCCCGACAGCGCTCGGCCATCGCCCGGGCGCGCTCGAACCGCTCGGCGCCGAGCTCGAGCGCGAACTCGAGCGAGGCGACCAGCCCGGCCAGCGCGGGCGCGGGGATCGTCCCCGTCTCGAGCCGTTGGGCGCCGGCAGCCGGGACGAAGTCGCCCTCCTCGTCGCGGCTCTCGATACCGAAGTACGAAGGGAGCGGCACGCGAATCGAGTCGACGATCGCCGGGCCGACGTAGAGGGCACCCGTCCCGTCCGGGCCGAGGCACCATTTCTGACCCGACACGGTGTAGAAGTCGCAACCGAGTCCGGGGACGTCCAGCGGGATCGAGCCGGCCGACTGCGCGCCGTCGACGAGGACCGGAAATCCTCGCCCCGCGAGCTCGGCGACGGGGAGCACCTGCCCGGTCAGCCAGGAGACGTGAGAGAGCGCGACGAGCCGCGTCTCCGGCCCGAGCTCGGCCTCGATCGCCGAGAGCGCTTCCGAAGCCGGCCGCTCGCGCACCTGGGCCATCCGCACGCGCACACCCGCGGCGCGGAGCGGGCCGAGGAGCCCGAAGTGCTCCACGTCGGTCGTCACGACCTCGTCGCCGGGGCCGAGCCGAAGGGCCTGGATCGCCAGGCTGCATCCCTCCGTCGTCGAGCGCGTGAGCGCGACGCTCGAAGCCGGTGCGCCGATCAGCCGGCCGACGGCCTCCCGGGCCTGTTGCCGGCGTGCCCAGACAGCGTGCCAGTACGCACTGCCCGCCCGGCCCTGCTCGAGCTCCTCGCGCTCGAGCGCGATCATCGCCTCCACCGTGCGCCGCGGGAGCGGCCCGAACGTGCCGCTGTTCAGGAAGGCCACCCGCTCGAGCACGGGGAGCTCGGACCGGATCGCGTCGAGGTTCACGCCGTCATCATCTCCGCCTCGAGCGGTGCGTGGTCGGAGAGCAGCACACCCTCGTGGCGGCGGCGCTCCTCCGGCCAGGTCTCGGGTCCCCGTCCGAGCACGAAGCTCCGGACGAGGATCTGGTCGATTCCGGGAAGCGGCGGCGAGAACCCGTGCTCCGCGAGCGAGCGCAGCTCCTTCGAGCTCGCCGGGGTCAGGTTGAGATCGCCGCAGAGCACGATCGGCTCGTGCGGGCGCCGCCACGCCTCTGCGCGGCCGACCGCTCTCAGCAGCTCGACTCCCGCCGGCCGGCTGTCGCCGCAGGCGGTCAGGTGGAGGTTCACGACAGTCGCGGTCCCGTCCCCGGCACCGACCCGCAGGAGCTGCGCGACCCTGCGGTTGCGGGCCCAGGCGCGTCGAACGGCGGCCGGGAGGCCCTGCCGCACCGCCTCTCGCCGGCGCACGGGCCGCGGGTTGAGCACGATGCTGTCGATCTCGGTCACCTGGAGCCGCCGCGCGACGAGGACCGCGTTCGCCTGGCCGGTCAGCCCCGATCGCAGCCGCCTCGGCTGGCGCTCGGTCAGTCGCCGGGCGAGCGGCCCGCCGAGCGGGGGCATCGTGACCGCGCCGACGGCCTGCATCCCGCTCCAACCGGCGAGCGAGCGCAACGCCCACACCGGCACCTCCTGGAGGCAGACGACGTCCGGCTCGCCAGCGGCGATCAGGCGAACCGCGGCCTCCAGGTGGAGCGTGCTCCCCTCGGGAGAGGTCCTGCCGTGGAAGAGGTTCCAGCTGCGGACGATCAGTCGCACCGTGCCGCGTACTCTAGGCGCGTGCGCGTCCTCATCCTCGACCCTGCCGCCTACACCCTCCCCTACGACCACGCTCTCGCCTGCGCGCTCGCCGCGCAGGGCCTCGAGGTCGAGCTCGTCACCTCCCGCTTTCGGTTCGGCGCCGCTCCCGAGCCGCACGGCTACGCGCGGCGCGAGCTCTTCTACCCGGCGAGCTCGCGCCTCTTCAAGGGGCGCTCCCCGCTCAGGCTGCCCGTGAAAGCGGCGGAGCACGCCGTCGGGCTCGCCCGCCTGCGCGGCCTGCGACGAGACCTCCTGCACGTCCAGTGGGCTCCGCTGCCGCAGCTCGACGTCCGGCTGCTCCCGCTCGGCGAGCCGGCGGTGATCACGGCGCACGACATCCTGCCCCGACGGACGGCGGCGAAGGTCGAGCTCTGGCGGCGCCTCTACGGGCGCTTCGCGCGTGTGGTCGTGCACAGCGAGCACGGGCGCCGGCGCCTGGTCGATGAGGTCGGTCTCGCGTCCGATCGGATCGCCGTGATCCCGCACCCCGTCTTCCGGGGCCCCGTACGGTACGAGGGCGAGCGGCCGACCCTCCTCTTCTTCGGCCTGATCCGCCCCTACAAGCAGCTCGACCACGCGATCGAGGTCGCCGCGAGGCTCGGGGTGCGCCTGCTCGTCCTCGGCGATCCGACGTTCGACCTCGGCGAGCGGCTGGGACGGCCCGGGATCGAGTGGCGCCTCGGCTACGCGGCCGAGGCGCAGATCGAGGCCGCCCTCGCCGAGACCACCGTCGCGCTGTTCCCGTACAGGGCAGAGATCGACCAGAGCGGCGCGCTGCTCCGCGCCCTCGGCGGAGGCGTTCCCGTCGCCGCGTACGACGCGGGCGGCATCGCCGAGCCGGTGCGGCGGTTCGGGGCCGGGGTCGTCGTCGCGCCGGACGATCTCGATGCGCTCACCAAAGGCGTAAGGCGTCTGCTCGACGACCGGGCGGCGCTCGACGGCGCTCGTGCCGGCGCCCGCCGGGCTGCGGAGGAGCTCACCTGGGAGGCGGCCGCCGCCGCGCACGTCGCCGTCTACGAGGCGGCGTGCGCTCAGCGCCGCCCGAAGCTGTGAGCTGCCGGAAGCCCTGAGCTGACCTCCGCGTCGTTCGCCGCCCGGCGGGCGAGGGGTGCGAGCGAGACAACCTCCTCGACGACGACGTTCCGGTTGCGCCCGTTCAGCTCGAAGCGGCCGCGGGCGAGGAGGAGCGGCTCGCCGCGGACGACCGCGCGGCAGCGCTCGTAGACCGCCGGCGGGACGATCAGGTTGATCTGGCCGTGCTCGTCCTCGAGCAGCATGAAGACGACGCCGTTCGCGGTCGCGGGACGCTGCCGGGCGACGGTGAGGCCCGCGACGGTCACCGGCTCCCCGTGCGGGAGCTCGGCGAGCTCGAGGCTCGAGGCGACCTCCGGCGGGAGGTGCGGCCGCAGGAGCTCCAGCGGATGCGTTCCGACCGAGAGCGAGGTGCCCCGGTAGTCGGCGAGCATCCGCTCCCACGGCGTCTGCTCCGGGAGCTCCGGGATCTCCGTCGCCGGCTCGAGGGGCAGCACGAGCTGGCGCCGGCTGCCGCCCGGGCCCGCGGCGGTCGACCGCGACGCGAGGCCGAGCCGCCAGAGCAGCTGGCGCCGTGGCCAGCCGAAGGAGTCACAGGCGCCG
>JBBILK010000354.1:0-3813 GCA_037444965.1 Actinomycetota bacterium
CGAGGGGTTCCTGGTTCCCGCGTCGCGCTGGACGAACCCGTCCACCCGTATGCGCGAGCTGCTCGAGACCGAGCCGTACCTGTTCGGCCCCGGCGTCTACGACCCGATGGGCGCGCAGCTCGCGATGTACCACGGCGCGAAGGCCGTCTACTTCTCCGGCTACTCGTTCGCGATCGGGCACCTCGGCACGACCGACATGGACATCTACGACAGCGTCGAGATCGCGGACGCGGCGCGCCGCACCGTCGCGGCGCTGCGCAAGTTCCAGCTCACGCAGGCCGTCGGCGACCCCGAGAAGGGGATCCCGCCGAGGCACCTCGAGCTCCCGCCGGTGATCGTCGACATGGACGGCGGCTACGGGAACATCTTCAACGTGATGCGGACGACCGAGCTGTACGTGAACGCCGGCGTCGCCGCCGCCCACATCGAGGATCAGGTGCTCCCGAAGCGCTGCGGCCACATCGGCGGCAAGGCGCTGATCCCGGCGAACGAGATGGTGGGCAAGCTGCGGATGGCGCGCGCCGTCGCCGACGACTGCGGCAACCCCGACTTCGTGATCATCGCTCGCACGGACGGGCTCTCCGCGGTCGACGCGCCGGAGCCCGCGCGCGGCATCCAGCTCGCGATCGAGCGTGCGCTGCGCTACCTCGACACCGGGATCCCCGATCTCCTCTGGTGCGAGTTCCCGACCTCCGACCGGGCGCCGCTCGAGACGTTCGCGGAGGCGGTCACGAAGCGCTTCCCCGAGGCGCGCTTCGCGTTCAACTGGTCGAGCTCGTTCAAGTGGTTCAACGATCCCGACCCGATCACGTTCGCGCAGCTCGGCGAGCTCGGGTTCAAGTTCATCTTCATCACGCTCGGCGGCCAGCACGCGATGGGCCACGGCCTCTCGCAGCTGCTCGAGCGGATGGGCGAGGTGCAGGAGCAGGGCTACATCGAGCTGCAGCAGCTCGAGTGGGCCGAGGGCGCGGACTTCCCGACCCGCAGCCACCACTTCTTCTCCGGCGTCCCGTACCACCACCTGCTCGGCAAGGCCTACGACGCCGCCCGGCTCGGGCAGGAGTTCGTCGAGCACCTGCCGGACGACCAGGTCGTCTAGGCCGCTGCGAGCGCGCGCCTGCGCTCGCAGCCGCTTATCAAGACCCACGAGGCGGCAAGCACCTGTCCTGAAGGGGCACTGATGCTGCGGGTGGTAGGTGGTACCTTCTGCGTATGAAGAAGACCAGCATCTACCTGGATCCGGACATCGACCGGGCGCTCGCCCGACTTGCCGAGGCTCAAGGGCTCACGAAAGCGGAGCTCGTTCGCCGGATGCTCGCGCAGGCGGTCGCGGAGGAGCCGCGGCCAAGGATCCGTGCGATCGGGATCGGCCAGGGGCCCGGTGACGTCGCCGACGACGTCGATCGGCACCTGGCCAGGACGGCTTTCGGCGGCCGGTGATCGTCTTCGACACCTCGGTCGTGTACGCCTTGCTCGATGCACGTGACGGCCGCCACCGCGAGTGCGTCGCGTGGTACGACCGGGTCAGCGAAGAGATCGCGACGACTCCGCTCGTGCTCGCGGAGGTCGACCATCTGGCGGCAACCCGCGCCGGAGAAGCCGCGCTGCGGGCATTCCGCGCAGACCTCGCCGCAGGCGCGTACGCTGTCGAGTGGTGGCCGGAGGCCGCGGCCGAGAGCGTCGAGCTTGCCCAGCGGTACGCGGATCTCGACCTGAGCCTCGCCGATGCGTCGCTCGTGGCTCTCGCAGCCCGGCTCGAAACGACGAAGATCGCGACCCTCGACGAGCGCCACTTCAGGGCCGTGAGGCCTGCGTCGGGCGAGACGGCGTTCCGTCTTCTCCCGTCGGACGCAGGCTGACGAGCTCTCCGGCGACGAACTCGAGCGCTCGCTCGAGCCGGGCCCGGTTCTCGGGGAGGTTGAGCCAGCCGCTCGCGCCCGACGGGTGGGGGAGCGGGATCGCGACGGCCTCGCCCAGGGCGAAGCGCTCGCCGACGTGCTCGGTCAACCGCGCCAGCCCGAGCACCTGCCGCGCGGCGAGCCCGCCGACCGTCAGGACAAGCCTGGGGCGGAGGAGCCGGAGCTCCCACTCGAGCCAGAAGCGGCACAGCTCGAGCTCGGCCGGCGCCGGGGCGCGGTCGCCCCGGCCGGACGGGCTCTTCCCCGGGTAGCAGCGCGTGACCGAGGTGCAGTAGAAGGTCGCGGTGAACGCGCCCTCGTCGAGCTCGAGCCAGCGGCGAAGCTGCCGGCCCGCGCGGCCGCGCCACGGCCGGCCCTCCGCTCCCTCCACCGAGCCGGGCGACTGACCGACGATCAGCGCCCGCTGGCCCGCGCGCCCCTCGAAGACGGGCTTCGACGCGATCGCGAACCCCGCCTCGGCGCAGGCCCGGCAGGCGCGGCAATCCCGTTGAAGCGTGGTGAGCGAGCGGTAGCTGGAGCGACGTGCCATGCTTCCCGGGATGCTATGAGCGGGATGGGTGGCGAAGCGAGCGCCGATGTGGCCTGACGGGGCGCGCTGCGCTGCCGCGCTGACGTTCGACTTCGACGCCGAGGAGGTGTGGCTCGCCGAGGACCCTGAGAACGCGAGCCGCCCGGGCGTGCTCTCCCAGGGAACCTACGGCGCGAACGTGGCCGTGCCGCTCATCCTCGGGCTGCTCGCCCGCCACGGGGTGAAGGCGACCTTCTTCGTCCCCGGCCGCGTCGCCGAGCGCTACCCCGAGCGCGTCGAGGAGATCGTCGCGGCCGGCCACGAGCTCGGACACCACGGCTACACCCACACCGGGCCGGGGAAGCTCGCCGCAGACGAGGAGGAGCGCGAGCTCGTCCGGGGCCTCGAGGTATTGCGGAGCTTCGGCGCGGAGGTCGTCGGCTACCGGTCGCCGTCCTGGGACTTCAGCCCGCGCACCCTCTCCCTGCTCGACAGCCACGGCTTTCGCTACTCCTCCAACCTGATGGACGACATCCGCCCGTATGTCCACCCCGGCACGTCGCTCGTGGAGCTCCCCGTGCAGTGGCTGCTCGACGACGCAATGTGGTTCTGGTTCTCGCTCGGCGACTGGTCGCGGAAGGTCGCGACGACGGCCGAGGCGGAAGCAACCTGGAAGGAGGAGCTGCTCGGCATCCGCGAGCTCGGCGGTGCCTTCGTCCTGACCATGCACCCGCAGATCATCGGTCGGCCGAGCCGCCTCGCGCTCCTCGACCGCTTCGTCGCCTACGTCAAGGGTCTCGGCGACGTCTGGATCGCGCCCTGCGCGGAGCTCGCCGAGCGGGCGGCGGCCGCCCCCTGAACCGACCCTCGATGTCGTTTCCCCTCGAGTCGGTTCCGAACTTCTCTGCCGCCCGGGACGAGCGGGTCGTCGCGGCGCTCCGCGGGGCGCTGTCGGCTCCTGCACGCCTGCTCGACGTCCACGTCGACGCCGACCACAACCGCTCGGTCTACACGCTCGTCGGGAGCGGGGAGGAGCTCGCCGAGACGCTCCTCGCCGGGATCCGGCTCGCGATCGAGCGAATCGACCTGCGCGAGCACGAGGGCGTGCACCCCCGGGTCGGCGCCGCCGACGTCGTCCCGCTCGTCCCGATCCGGCCCGAGGACGAGCCGCGCGCCCGCGAGACCGCGCTCGCGCTGGCCGACCGGATCGCGAGCGAGCTCGGGCTGCCGGTCTTCTTCTACGGGCGCCTCACGGACGACGGCCGCGGGCCGGCGTTCTTCCGCCGCGGCGGCCCCGGCGAGCTGCAGCGACGCGTCGACGCGGGCGAGCTCCGGCCCGACCGCGGCCCGGCCGCGCTCCACCCGACCGCGGGCGCCGTCCTCGTC
>JBBILK010000355.1:0-3796 GCA_037444965.1 Actinomycetota bacterium
ATCCGCGGCCAACCCATGGTGAAGCCGTGCACCGCGAGCACGGTCGCAGGCACGAAGGCCAACGAAGCGAAAGCCGAGAGCGCCGAAGTCGAGAAGCGGCTGTCGTGGGAGCGCGAGCAACTCGTCGGCGCAAAGGCCAAGCAGGCGGAGGCGGCTGCCCGCGAGCTCGGCCCGGGCGCCACGCTGGCGCGCGACCTCGCGCACGCGCTCGCCTGCGACGTCGTCGCCACGGTCACGCCGGGGCGAGCGCTCGTGATCGCACGCGGCACGCTTCGCCCGGGCCAGCACGTGAGCCTGATGGGCGCCGACGGCCCGGGGAAGGCCGAGATCGAGCTCGACGAGCTCCTGTCGGCCCGCATCGTGTGCGACGAGTGGGTGCAGGCGAGCCACAACGGCGACCTCGCGAGAGCCGTCGAGGCCGGCCGCCTGCGCCGGGACGGCGTCGCCGAGCTGGGTCGCGTCCTCCTCGGCGAAGAGGAAGGCCGCCGCTCCGCCGCGGAGATCACGGCCTTCGACTCGACCGGGCTCGCGGTGCAGGACCTCGCGGTCTCGCTCGCCGTGCTCGAGCGCTACCGGGCGGACCCGGGCGCTCCGGCCTTCGCCGGGCTGACCCGGATCGAGCTGTAGCCGGCTACGACCTGAGCGGCACCGCGTAGCAGGGCATCGGCGCCCCGGTCGCTCCGCGCAGCTTGAGCGGGAAGCCGAGGAACGCGAACTCGTACTGCTTCTCGGCCGCGAGCTCCTCCATGTTCACGACCTCGATGATCTGCGCGCCCGCGGTCGCGAACATGTAGCAGTGGACGGGCAGGAATGCGTCCGGCTCCTCCCACGGCATCACCTCGAGCCCGATCGAGTCGCCGGCGATACACATCGCGCCGGCCTCCTCGCAGAGCCACTTCGCCGCCGGCAGCTTGATCCCGGGCGGGTTCATCAGGTAGCCGTCGAAGTCGGGCCAGACGCTCATGCGGCCGGTTCTGACGAGCACGACGTCCTTCTTGCGAAGCTCGACGCCCTGCTCCTTCGCCGCCCGCTCACACTCCTCCGGCGTGATCCCGTAGCTGTCCGGCAGGCAGTCGACGCCGTGGAGACCCGCGACGTCGAGGAGCACGCCGCGGGCGATGATCGGCGGGTAGTTCTCGGGGCCGCCCCTGTTCCAGACCCGGCTGCCGAGGTCCTTGTCGGGCGTCCAGCCGTTCCAGAACATCCCGTAGAAGCCGAGGTGGTTGAACGTGTCGACGTGGGTTCCGCAGTGCGTGTACATGTGCACCGAGTCGCCGCAGTAGCTGTACTTCTCGTGCGCCTTCGCCCCGACCCCGGAGAGGTTGTCGTTGATCGACCCCTGCGGGGTGTGGGTCATCCAGATCTCGTACTTCGGGTCGCCGGCGGCGAGCCAGGACGGCATCCCCATGAAGTACTCGACGTTCAGGTCGAACACGTGCCGGCCGTCCAGGTGCTCGAGGATCGCCCGGTTCGTCTCCGGCGTGATCCAGTTCAGCCGGCCGATCTCGTCGTCGGGCCCCCACGGGCTCTTCGAGACCTTGACCCCGTCCTTCTCGAGCAGCGCCTCGGGCTTCAGCTCGTCCGCCATCTCGGTTACCTCCTCCGCGTCGCGATCGTTTCCTCGACCAGCGCCCCGTACAGCTCCGGGCGCCGGTGGCCGAACAGGTGCATCTCGTACCGACCGGGCAGCGGGACGAGGTCCTTCTCCCGGGCCTCCTCGACGTCGATCTCGGCGACGAGGAGCCCCTCCTCGACCGCCCCAGCCTCGACGAGGCGGTTGCCGCGCACGTCGCAGATCTGGCTCCAGCCGCAGAACTCGGCGTGGCCTTCGCGACCGACGCGGTTCGCGGTGAGCAGGTAGACGCGGTTCTCGTGCGCCCGGGCCCGGGTGAGGATCTCGGCGTTCGAGCGGGCTTCCACCGGCCAGTTCGTCGGGTGCGCGACCAGCTCCGCTCCCCGCAGCGCGAGCGCCCTGGTGAGCTCGGGGAACCGCAGGTCGTAGCAGATCTCGATCCCGATGCGCCCGATCGGCGTCTCGAAGACCTCGAGCTCGTCCCCCGGCGCGACGAAGCGATCGACGCCGAGGAACGGCAGGTGCGACTTGCGGTAGCGGCCGATGACGCCGGCGGGCCCGGCGAGGACGGCCGTGTTCCGCAGCGTGTCACCGTCGCGCTCGAGCAGACCCGCGACGCAGTGGAGGCCCGTCCGGCCGCAGGCCTCGACGAGAGCCTCGGTGAACGACCCCGGGATCTCCTCGGCGTGCGGGAGCGCCTCCCCGGCGCTCTCGAACATGTAGCCGGCGCTCGAGCACTCCGGCAGGACGAGGAGCGAGCACCCCGCGCGCGCCGCCTCCTCGAGGCTCGCGAGGCAGAGCTCGCGGTTGCGCTCGCGTTCCTTCAGCCGCGGCTCGATCTGGGCGACTCCGACCCGCATCGGTGGCCGAGTCTACAACGGCCGGTGCGCTCCCAGGCCGGCCGGCGGGGAACGGTGACAGTCACGTGACTGTCACCGGGTCGAGCGCAGCGGCGAGGCCGAGCCGCTCGTGCAGCTCGGCCACCTCGCCGACGACGACCAGGGCCGGCGGCTCGAGGCGTGCCGAGAGCGCCGCGATCTCGGCGAGCGGGCCGGCGACCGTCTGCTGGCCGCGAAACGTGCCCCGCGAGATCACCGCGGCCGGCGTGGACGGGTCCTTGCCGGCGTCGACGAGGCCGCGAACGATCGCGTCGAGCCCGGCGAGACCCATGAAGACGACGAGCGTGCCCGGGAGGCGGGCGAGCGCCTCGTAGTCGAGCCGCTCGGGCGCGTGGCCCGCAACGGCGGTCACCGCAGAGGCGATGCCGCGGTGCGTGACGGGGATGCCGGCGGCCGCGGGAACGGCCGCGACCGACGAGACGCCGGGAACGACCTCGAACGGCACGCCGGCCTCGGCGAGGGCGAGCGCCTCCTCCCCACCCCGGCCGAAGAGGAACGGATCGCCGCCCTTCAGCCGCACGACCTCGAGCCCGGCCAGGCCCCAGGAGACGAGGAGGTCGTTGACCTGCTCCTGGTCGAGCCCCTCGCGGGCGATCCGCAGCGTCTCCGGCGGCGCCTCCTCGACGAGCTGCGGGGAGACGAGCCGGTCGTAGACGAGCCCTTCGCAGGAGCGGACGAGCTCGAGGCCGCGCACCGTGATCAGTCGCGGGTCGCCGGGCCCGGCGCCGACGAGGTAGACAGGCACTAGACGAATGCTCTCCGGACGAGATCCCGGAAGAAGTCCCGCCGCTCCTCGTAGCTGCCGAAGCGCGCCTTCGCCCACGGGCGGAGGGCGCGGAGCAGCCGCGCGAGCTCGGCGTGCTCCGGGCCGTAGCGGGCTGCGAGCTCCGCCCTGATGCGCTGCGCGAGCGCGGGCGAGGCGCCGCCGGTCGAGACGGCGATCGCGATCGGGCCCTCGCGGTGGACCGCGGGGAGGATGAAGCTGCACAGCTCGGGGACGTCGGCGACGTTGCACGGGATCGAGCGGGCGTCGGCGTCGGCCCGGACCCGCCGGTTGACGGCCGTGTCCGAGGTGGCCGAGATGACGAGGAAGCAGCCGTCGAGGTCGCCGCTCTCGTACTCGTGCTCGAGAACCTCGACGGGAAGCCGGCGCAGGCCGTCCACGACGGACGGCGCGACGACGCGGGTCGTCGCGCCCGCCTCGAGCAGCCCGGACGCCTTCTCGAGGGCGACGGGCCCTCCCCCGACGACGAGGCAGCGCCGCCCGGCGAGGTCGAGAAACACCGGGTAGTAGCGCTTCTCGGAGGGGATCTCAGACACCGAG
>JBBILK010000356.1:0-3786 GCA_037444965.1 Actinomycetota bacterium
GACATCTGCCACGTGGAAGAGCAGTGGCCGTACCTGCCCGTCGACACGAACGCCCCGGCGGTCGTCGGCGAGCTGGTCGCCGAGGCGCGCTCGCGGGTGGTGGCCGAGCTCGCGGGTGAGGGGGTCGCCAGCGATGCGATCGCGCTCGAGGCGGAGCTGACGCTGCTCGGCGAAGACGGCGCCACGGAGTGGCGCGGCAGTCCGGACCCGTCGACGATCGGTGCAGCGCTCGAGGCTGCCCACGGGCGGACGATTCAGCGGGTCGCCGTCCGCGGCTCGTACGCGATGCCCTCTCCGGAGCTGCGGCGCGAGGAGATCGTCGCGGAGACCCGCCCCGAGCCCGTGGCCGAGCGGGTGGCGGGCGGCGGCGCCCTGGCTGTCTTCGACTGGGACGAGCTCACGCCTGGCGCGGTTCTCACGGGCCCGGCCGTCCTCGAGTCGGACACGAACACGTGCACGGTCCCGGCCGGCTGGTCGCTCGCGATCGACGAGCTCGGCAACGCGCGCCTCGAGCCCGCCGGGGGAAAGAGCTGAGATGGATCGCCTCCGCATCACCGAGTACCTCGACCTCGACCTCGACACCGAGTCCTGGCACTGCCATCGCTGCGGCACCCGGATCGGGCCCGCAGCGAGCAACTACAAGGAGGGGTGCCTCGTCTACGATCGCGACCCGCGGGAGATCCACCGGCCGCTGATCGAGGGCGAGTACACGTTCTCCCCGGACCCGGAATGGGTGCGCATCCTCGAGTTCTACTGCCCATCCTGCGGTACCCAGATCGAGACCGAGTACCTGCCGCCGGGACATCCGATCACGCACGACATCGAGCTCGACGTACCGCGGCTGCGCGAGCGAATCGAGCGCGGCGAGCTGTCGATCAGGGAGAACCGCCTTGTCTATCACGGCTGAGCAGCAGGCATTCGAGCAGGCCCGTAACACCGTCGACGTCGACGTGGGCGGCACCTTCACCGACATGGTGATGGTCGTCGACGGGCGGACCGTCTTCCGCAAGGTCCCCACCACTCCCTACGACCTCTCGATCTGCTTCATGCAGGTGATCGAGGAAGGCGCCGAGGAGCTCGGCACCACGATCGAGGAGCTCGCGCCCCGTCTCGACGCGGTCCGCTACTCGACCACCGTGGCGATGAACCGGCTGATCGAGCGCGACGGGCCAACGCTCGGGCTGATCACGACCGAAGGGCACGAGGACGCGGTTCAGATCGGCAAGGGCGCACAGTGGATCGACGGCAAGCGCTTGGACGAGCGGCGCGCCCTGCCGCTCCAGGAGAAGCCCGTGCCGCTCGTGCCGCGCGACCTGATCGTCGGCGTCAAGGAGCGGATCGACGGACGCGGCCAGGTGATCCGGCCCCTGGATGCCGACGACGTGCGCAGGAAGGTGCGCCAGCTCGTCGACCGGGGCGCCCGCGGCTTCGTCGTCTCGCTCCTGTGGTCGTTCGTGAACCCCGAGCACGAGAAGCGAGTCAAGGAGATCATCCGGGAGGAGTACCGGGACTACCACATCGGCCACCTGCCGGTCGTGCTCGCGAGCCAGGTCGTGAGCCGCCTCGGCGAGTACGAGCGGACGAACACCGCGATCCTCGACGCCTACCTGCAGCGGGCGATGCGGGCCGAGCTGTCCGCGACGTGGGACAAGCTCCGGGACGCGGGCTACAAGGGCCCCCTGTTCATGGTGCACAACTCCGGCGGCTGCGCCGAGGTCTTCAAGACGACCGCCGGCCGGACCTACAACGGAGGCCCGGTCGCCGGCCTGATCGGGGCGAGCGACATCGCCCGGCGCATGGGCGCGATCAACGTCGTCACCTCCGACGTCGGCGGCACGAGCTTCGACGTCGGCCTCGTCGTCGACCAGTCGGTCCGGAACTACGAGTTCAACCCGGTGATCGACTGCTGGATGGTCGCGATCACCATGCTCCAGTCGCTCTCGATCGGCGCAGGCGGCGGCTCGATCGCCTGGATCAACGACGCCCTCGGCCGCCGCCTCGAGGTCGGTCCGCGCAGCGCCGGCGCCTACCCCGGTCCCGTCGCCTACAACCTCGGCGGCACCGAACCGACGGTCACCGACGCCGACCTCGCCCTCGGCTACATCAACCCGGACAACTACTTCGGCGGGCGGATGCAGCTCGACCGCGAGGCCGCCGAGCGCGCGATTCGCGAGCGGATCGCCGAGCCGCTCGGCCTCGAGACGATCGAGGCGGCGACGCTGATCCGTCGCATCATCGACGACAAGATGGCCTCGGCGATTCGCAAGGAGGTGGTTCTTCGCGGCTACCGACCCTCCGACTTCGTCGTCTTCGCCTTCGGCGGCGGCGGGCCGACGCACGTGGCGGGCTACATGGACGAGATCCCGCGGGCGGTCATCTTCCCGTTCTCGCCGGTCTTCTGCGCCTACGGCAGCTCGATCATGGACGTCGTCCACGTCTACGAGCGCTCGCACCGGATGATCCTGCTCGAGCCGCTCACCGAGAAGCCGACCGAGGACTACGCCACCTTCAACGGAATCGTCGAGCACCTCGTCAACGAGGCTCGCCGTGAGCTCCTCGCCGAGGGCTTCGACCCGGAGAAGGCGTCGTTTGCGCTCGAGCTCGACATGCTCTACGGCGGCCAGATCCACGCCAAGCGCACCTCCACCCCGCAGCTCTTCCTCGAGAGCGAGGAGGACGTGCAACGGCTCTACGACCACTTCGAGCGGGAGTTCAGCGAGGCGTTCAGCCCCCTCATCGTCAACAAGCCAGGCGGCGTCTACATCGACACCTTCGTACTGAAGGCGTCGTTCCCCGGCCAGCGACTCCAGCTCGAGAAGATCGCCGCGAACGGCACCGGGACACCTGCCCCGAAGGCGCGGCGGCGGGCCTACTGGCCGGAGGTTGGCTCCTGGGAGGACACGCCCGTGTTCGACCTCGACCCGCTCCTGCGCTCCCGCGGGACACTCGAGGGACCGGTCCTGATCGAGTCCTCCTACACCACGGTCGTCATCCCACCCGGCAAGCGGTTCTCGGTCGACGAGTACGGGCTCGGCGTCCTCGAGCAGAGCGGGTGACCGCCGCGATCGCCAGTCATGCCCATTCCCACCGCTGACGAGAAGCTGGCGCTCCTGCGCGTGTCGCCGCCGACTCCGGATGAGCTCCGGGCGCTCGAGACGCTCCGGCCCGGCGATTACGAGATCGGCTTCCAGCGCACGAACGACATCGTCGATGAGGCGCTCGAGCTCTTCGAGCGCTCGTGCCGCTCGAGCATGGGCATCGCCGGCGACGTCATGGTCGCGCTGTTCACGGCGCAGGGTGACCTCGTCAACGGCGTCTCCGGCACCTACCTGCACGCGATCATCCAGCCGGTCATCATCAAGTTCATCCTCGCCAACTACGCGGAGAACCCGGGGATCGCGGACGGGGACGTCTTCGTCGCGAACGACGCCCTCTACGGCGGCATCCACAACCCCGACTTCGTCGCGGTGATGCCGATCTTCTACGGCGAGCGGCTGCTCGGCTGGGCGGGGGCCGCGAACCACACGACGGAGACGGGGGCGGTCGAGCCGGGCGGCCAGCCGGTGTCGGCCACCTCCCGCTTCATGGAGGGGCTGAACCTCCCCCCGGTTCGGGTCGGCCAGAACTTCCGGATCAACCGCGACTGGCTCGAGCTCTTCAACGCCTTCGGCATCCGCGCGCCGCAGATGGTGACGACGGACATGACCGCCCGCGCGACCGCGGCCGACCGCGCGCGCCGGCGCATCCTCGAGCTCGCCGACCGCGAGGGACCTGACTTCGTCGTCG
>JBBILK010000357.1:0-3783 GCA_037444965.1 Actinomycetota bacterium
GCCTGCCCGTGCCTAGGCAGCTGGAAGGCTCGCGAGGGGTCGCCGAAGCGGTCGCGCTCTGCCGGCCGGAGGTGATCTGCGCCTACCCGATCTCGCCGCAGACGCACATCGTCGAGGCGCTCTCGGCAATCGTGAAGTCCGGCCGGCTCGCGCCGTGCGAGTTCGTCAACGTCGAATCGGAGTACTCGGCGATGTCCGTCGCGATCGGTGCCTCCGCGGCGGGCGCGCGTACCTACACGGCGACGGCGAGCCAGGGGCTGCTCTACATGGCGGAGGCCCTCTTCAACGCGTCCGGGCTCGGGCTCCCGATCGTGATGACGGTCGCGAACCGCGCGATCGGGGCTCCGATCAACATCTGGAACGACCACTCGGACGCGATGTCCCAGCGCGACTCGGGCTGGATCCAGCTGTACGCCGAGACGAACCAGGAGGCGCTCGACCTCCACGTCCAGGCGTTCAAGCTCGCCGAGGAGGTCTCGCTCCCGGTGATGGTTTGCATGGACGGCTACGTGCTCACGCACGCGATCGAGCGCCTCGAGCTTCCTCGCCAGGAGCAGGTGGACGCGTTCCTGCCCCCGTACGAGCCGCGCCAGGTGCTCGACCCGGCGGAGCCGATCTCGATCGGAGCGATGGTCGGGCCCGAGGCGTTCACCGAGGTCCGGTACCTCGCCCACGCGAGGCAGATGCAGGCGCTCGCGCTGATCCCCGAGATCGCCGCCGAGTTCCGGGCCGCCTTCGGCCGGGACTCGGGCGGGCTCGTCCGTCCCTACCGGGCAGAGGATGCGGAGACGATCGTGATCGCGCTCGGCTCCGTGCTCGGCACGATCAAGGACGTCGTCGACGAACTGCGCGGGTCGGGCGTCAAGATCGGCGCGCTCGGCATCTGCTCGTTCCGGCCCTTCCCGCTCGCCGAGGTGCGCGCCGCGCTCGCCGACGCGAAGCGCGTCGTCGTGCTCGAGCGTGCCTTCGCCGTCGGCATCGGTGGCATCGTCGTCTCGAACGTCCGCACGGCGCTCGCCGGCCTCGACCTCCCGTGCGCCACCGTCGTCGCGGGGCTCGGGGGCCGCGCGATCACCAAGGCGTCGCTCCACGAGCTGTTCGGCGACGCCGTCGCCGACCGGCTCGAGCCGCTGACCTTCCTCGACCTGAACCGCGAGATCGTGGCGCGAGAGCTCGCCCGGGCCGCGTCGGCGCGCCGCTCCGGCCCGATCGCCGAGAACATCCTCCGCGAGCTCGGCGTCGTCGCCGCCCGGCTCCACTGAAGCGATGTCGTACCGGCCGATCAAGTACTACCAGGTGGGGAGCTTCGCGGTCGGGAACCGCCTGCTGCCTCCCGACGCGCGCTCCGTCCAGGCGGACGCCGGGCGGTCGAACTCGATCACCTCAGGGCATCGCGCCTGCCAGGGTTGCGGAGAGGCGCTCGGGGCACGCTACGCCCTCGACGCCGCGATGCGCGCGACCGGGAGCCAGCTGATCGCGACGAACGCGACGGGCTGCCTCGAGGTGTTCTCGACGCCATACCCGGAGACGTCGTGGCAGATCCCCTGGATCCATTCGCTGTTCGGGAACGCGGCGCCCGTGGCCACTGGAGTCGCGGCAGCGCTGCGCGCGAAGGGACGCACCGACGTCCGGGTCGTCGCCCAGGGCGGCGACGGCGCGACCGTGGATATCGGCTTTGGCTGCCTGTCGGGCATGTTCGAGCGGAACGACGACGTGCTCTACATCTGCTACGACAACGAGGCGTACATGAACACCGGCGTTCAGCGCTCCGGCGCGACGCCGCCCGCCGCGCGCACGATGACGACTCAGGCCGTGGGCCCCGAGCCGGGGAACCGGTTCGGTCAGGGGAAGAGCCTGCCGCTGATCGCGATGGCTCACGAGATCCCGTACGTCGCGACGGCGACGGTCGCCGACCTGCGCGACCTCGAGTACAAGGTCGAGCGGGCGATGAGCTTCCGCGGTGCTCGCTACCTGCACGTCTTCGTTCCGTGCCCCCTCGGCTGGGGGAGCGCGTCCTCCGACACGATCCTGCTCGCGCGGCTGGCGAAGGAGAGCGGGCTCTTCCCCGTGTTCGAAGCCGAGCACGGGGAGGTCGTCGGCGTGTCGAAGATTCGACGCCAGGTTCCCGTCGAGGAGTACCTGAAGCTGCAGAAGCGCTACGCGCACCTGTTCAGGCCGGAGCGGCGCGACGACGTGCTCACCCGCCTCCAGGCGGCCGCCGATCGGAACATCGAGCGGTTCGGGCTGCTCGACGGCGACGGGGAGAGCGAGCGATGAAGGAGAGACCGTTCGCGATCACGCTCGACGTCGGCTCGAGCCTCGCGAACAAGACGGGCTCGTGGCGCACGGAGCGCCCGGTGTACGTCGACCGGCTGGCACCGTGCAACCACGCCTGCCCGGCTGGCGAGAGCGTCCAGCGGTGGCTCTACCACGCCGAGGAAGGCGGCTACGAGGCCGCCTGGCGGCAGATCGTCGAGGACAACCCCCTGCCCGCGATCATGGGGCGCGTCTGCTACCACCCTTGCGAGACGGCCTGCAACCGCGGGCAGCTCGACGAGGCGGTCGGTATCCACGCGGTCGAGCGTTTCCTCGGCGACGAGGCGCTCCGGCGCGGCTGGGAGCTTCGTTTCGACGCTCCGCGTTCGGGCAAGCGCGTCCTCGTCGTGGGCTCCGGGCCGTCGGGGCTGTCCGCCGCCTACCACCTCCGGCGTCTCGGCCACGACGTCACGGTCTGCGAGGCGGAGCCGGTTCCGGGCGGGATGATGCGCTTCGGGATCCCGAAGTACCGACTGCCGCGCGACGTCCTCGACGCCGAGGTCTCGCGAATCTTCGAGGCGGGCGTGACGCTCGAGCTCGGCGCGAGGGTGACGAACATCCTTGAGACGATGCAAGGCGGCGGCTTCGACGCGGCCTTCCTGGCCGTCGGCGCCCACGTCTCGAAGCGGGCGTACGTCCCGGCCGGCGAGTCGGCCCGCATCCTCGACGCGCTCGCCGTGCTGCGCAGCATGGAGGGCGAGGAGCCGCCGCTGCTCGGCCGGCGCGTGGTCGTCGTCGGCGGTGGCAACACGGCGATGGACGTCGCGCGCACGGCGCGCCGGCTCGGCGCGGCCGAGGCCGTCGTGGTCTACCGCCGCACGCGCGAGCGCATGCCCGCGCACGACTTCGAGGTCGAGGAGGCGATCGAGGAAGGCGTCCGGATGCGCTGGCTCTCGACGATCGCCCACGCGGACGGCGGGAAGGTGCTGGTCGAGCGGATGGAGCTCGACGCGACCGGATTTCCCCAGCCGACCGGCGAGTTCGAGGAGCTCGAGGCCGATTCGCTCGTGCTCGCGGTCGGCCAGGAGTCCGACCTCTCGCTGCTCGACGGGGTCCCGGGCCTCGAGCTCGAGGACGGCGTGGTCGCGGTCGGGCCGAACATGATGACCGGCTACCCGGGGCTGTTCGCGGGCGGCGACATGGTTCCCGCCGAGCGGACGGTGACGACCGGGATCGGCCACGGCAAGCTCGCGGCCCGCCACATCGACGCGTGGCTCCGCGGCGCCGGGTATCGCCCCGCCCCTGAGCCCGAGCTCGCCACGTTCTCCATGCTCAACACCTGGTACTACGCGGACGCCCCGAAGACCGTCCAGCCCCAGCTCGACGTCGTCCGCCGCCAGTCGACCTTCGACGAGGTGATCGCCGGGCTCGACGAGTCGAATGCGCTCTTCGAGGCGCGCCGCTGCCTCTCGTGCGGCAACTGCTTCGAGTGCGACAACTGCTACGGCGTCTGCCCCGACAACGCCG
>JBBILK010000358.1:0-3780 GCA_037444965.1 Actinomycetota bacterium
GCCGCCGGCCGGCTCTGCCGTCCCGACGCGGCCCTCGAGCTCCTGCTCACCGACGACGCCGGCGAGGCGACTCGGCTCGCCGGTGAGCTGGAGTCGCTCAACCGCGACCGGCAGGCCGTCGAGGACCGGATTCTCCGGGAGGCCGTGCAGCGCATCTCGGACTGGCCGGAGGCGTCGCGGCGCCGGCGCGCCTACGTCGTCTGGGGCGAGGACTGGCACCAGGGCGTGATCGGGATCGTCGCGTCCCGGCTCGTCGAGCGCTTCAGCCGCCCGGTCGTGCTGATCGCGGGCGGGGACGACGTGTGGAAAGGGTCGGGCCGGTCGATCCCGGCTTTCGACCTCCATGCGGCGCTCGCCGCTTGCAGCGGCGAGCTCGAGCGCTTCGGGGGCCACCGCGTCGCCGCGGGCCTCTCGATCCGCCCCGAGCGGCTCGAGCCGTTCGCCGACGCCTTCGCGGCTCATGCCGAGCGCGTTCTCGACGAGGGCGACCTCAGGCCGGAGCTCGAGATCGACGCGGTCGTGCGCGGTGACGAGCTGACGCTCGAGCTCGCCGCGGAGCTCGAGCGCCTCGCTCCCTTCGGGCTCGGAAACCCCGCGGTGACGCTGCTCGCGCCGGCGTGCGAGCTGTCCGAGCTCGGAGCCGTCGGCGAGGGCAAGCACCTGAAGCTGGCGGTCACTCCGAGCGGCGGTCCCGGGCGCCGGGTGCGGTCCGGTGCGATCGCCTTCGGCCAGGGGTCGCAGCTCGATCGCCTGAGACGCCCCGGGCTCTACGACGTCGCGTTCCGGCTCGGCGCGAACCGGTGGAACGGCAGCGTCTCGCCGCAGCTCGTCGTCAGGCGGATCTTCGAGACCCCGGACGGCTACGAGCCGCTGCGGGCGCGCCTGGCGGCCGAGTGGAAGTCGGGCGAGCAGGCCTGGAGTCCCGAGGCGAGGGCGATCTTCGAGGAGCTCGAGCTCGTCTCCGGGCGGCCGTCCGGACGCCACCTCGCCGAGTCCCTCACCTTCAGGGCGCTGCTCGCGGGTAGCCCGGGGGAGTTGCGACCGGCCGCCTGAACGGCGGCACGGGGCGCTGTGACAGCAGGCTCACAACTGCCGCGCGTCCCTCTGCGGAGCGAGGAGCCGTGAGGTCGCGGCAGTAGAATGGGTTCATGGAGCAGGTCCTCTCCAGCCCGGCCGAGCGCCATCGCAGGCTCCTCGACGAGCTGATCGCGACCGTCGGCGAGCACAGCCCCGAGATCGACCGGGAGCTGCTCACGCGGGCCTTCGTGTTCGCATCCGAGGCCCACGAGGGGCACAAGCGCCGGAGCGGGGAGGACTTCGTCGTCCACCCTGCGAGCGTGGCGCGGATCCTCGCCGAGCTGCGCATGGACGAGGCCACCGTGTCGGCCGGGCTCCTCCACGACGTGGTCGAGGACACGGACACGACGATCGAGCAGGTGCGGGCCGAGTTCGGCGAGGAGATCGCGAGCCTCGTCGAGGGGGTCACGAAGCTGACGCGGATCAAGTTCGCGAGCCGCGAGCAGGCGCAGGTCGAGAACTACCGCAAGATGATCGTCGCGATGGCCCAGGACATCCGCGTGATCATCATCAAGCTCGCCGACCGGCTGCACAACATGCGGACGATCGAGTACCTCGGGAAGCAGAAGCAGATCCAGAAGGCCCGGGAGACGCTCGAGATCTACGCGCCGCTCGCACATCGTCTCGGCATCCACCAGATCAAGTGGGAGCTCGAGGACCTGGCGTTCCAGACGCTCCATCCGCGCAAGCACCACGAGATCCAGGCGATGGTCGCCCAGCGGCGCGCGGATCGCGAGGCCTACGTCGCGGAGGCGAGCGAGATCCTGGCCCGGGAGCTCGACAAGGCCGGAATCAGGGCCGAGATCGCGGGCCGGGCGAAGCACTTCTACTCGATCTACGAGAAGATGGTGAAGCGCGGCAAGGAGTTCAACGAGATCTACGACCTGACCGCGATGAGGGTCATCGCCGAGCGGGCGGGTCGCGAGGGGCAGGGCGACTGCTACGCGGTGCTCGGGCTCATCCACTCGTTGTGGAAGCCGATGCCCGGGCGGTTCAAGGACTACATCGCGATGCCCAAGCTGAACATGTATCGCTCGCTCCACACGACCGTGATCGGGCCCGAGGGGAAGCCGCTCGAGATCCAGGTGCGCACGCGGGAGATGCACGAGACGGCGGAGCTCGGCGTCGCGGCGCACTGGCTCTACAAGAGCGGCCGCAGGGACGCGAAGGCGCAGGCCGAGAACCTCGCCTGGCTGAAGCAGCTGATCGACTGGCAGCAGGACGAGACCGACCCGGGCGAGTTCATGCGCACGTTCCGCACCGACCTCTACTCCGACGAGGTCTTCGTGTTCACGCCGAAGGGAGAGGTGAAGTCGCTCCCGGCCGGCTCGACGCCGATCGACTTCGCGTACGCCGTGCACACGGACGTCGGTCACCGCACCGTCGGCGCGAAGGTGAACGGCCGCATCGTCCCGCTCCACTACCGCCTGAAGAGCGGCGACTTCGTCGAGATCCTCACCTCGAAGCAGCTCGGCCGCGGGCCCTCCCGGGACTGGCTGCAGGTCGCGGTCTCCTCGCGGGCTCGCAACAAGATCCGGCAGTGGTGGAGCCGGGAGACGCGCGAGGACACCGAGCAGCGCGGGCGCGAGGCGCTCGAGCAGGCGCTCAAGCAGCAGAACCTCCCGTACCGCAAGATCGCCGGCTCGGCGCTCCTTGCCGGCGTGATCCGCGAGATGAACTTCAAGAAGGCCGAGGACTTCTACCTCGCCCTCGGCTCGGGGAAGCTGCAGGTCTCGCAGGTCGTCGCGAAGGTGCTCCACCGCCTGAAGACCGCCGAGGTCGCGGAGGAGGAATCGGTCCCGCTGAAGCCGAAGGCGCGGCACGCCGTCCCGTCGCAGGCGGTCGGGATCAGCGTGCCGGGCGTCGAGGACGTCCTCGTCCGCCTCGCGAAGTGCTGCAACCCGGTGCCAGGGGACGACGTCTGCGGCTACATCTCGCTCGGCAAGGGAATCACGGTGCACCGGGAGGACTGCCCGAACGTGAAGGCGCTCAGGCGGAACCCGGAGCGATTCACGACCGTGGACTGGGACGGCGGCGCGACGCAGAGCTTCCGCGTGCAGATCGCCGTCGACTCGTGGGACCGGCCGCGGCTGCTGGAGGACGTCGCTCGCACGTTCGCGGAGCACGGGGCGAACATCGTCGAGTACTCCGGGCACGTCGAGGACCAGATGGCGAGGAACTGGTACGTCGCCGAGCTCGGCGACGTCAAGGCGCTGAGAGCGCTCCTGAACGCGCTTCGCAACATCGAGTCGGTCTTCGACGCGTATCGAGTGACGCCGTCGTGAGCGACCCGAGGCTCGCGCTGCTGCGCGACCTCGTGAGCGCCGGCGAGGCGTAGTCGGAAGCGCTAGCCGGCGTCGACCGCCTCGACCTCGACACCGCGCGCGATCTCCGGCTCGAAGGCGAGGTCGGTGTGCTCGACCCGGACGACCGTGACGGGCGTCCGCTGCACCACTCGCAGCCAGCGGCCGGGCGCGACACCGTAGGCCTGGAGGTACTCCTGACGTGCCGCAGGCAGCCCGTCGAGGCGCGCGACTCGCGCACGCCAGCCGGACGGAACGTCGGCCAGGGTCCCGGCGGTCGCCCTCTGCTGCTCCGGGCGCTCCCGCGCCGAGCGCCGGAGGCGGCCGGCGAGTCGAGTCCCGAGGCGGACGATCCCCGACCGCCCGGGGTCGACCGTGCGGTACCCGCAGGCGGGGCAGC
>JBBILK010000359.1:0-3767 GCA_037444965.1 Actinomycetota bacterium
GATCCTGATCACGCACGACATGGGCGTCGTCGCGCAGGTCGCCGACGAGGTCGCGGTGATGTACGCGGGCCAGATCGTCGAGCACGCCGACGCGCTCGAGCTGTTCGAGCGACCCGAGCACCCCTACACGGAGGCGCTGCTCGGGGCGCTGCCGCCGCTCGAAGGCGAGGGAATCAGAGACGGCCGGCTGACGGCGATTCCGGGACGCCCGCCGGAGCTGATCGACCCGCCCGAGGTCTGCCGCTTCTCGCCCCGCTGCCCCTACGCGGGGACGGACGCCTGTACCAGCGAGGCACCGCCCCTGCGCGAGGTTCGGCCGGGCCACCTCGTCCGCAGCTTCCATCCGGCGAGCGAGCGGGCCGCCTCGGGAGTCCCGGCATGAGCTCCGGCGAGGCGCTGCTCGCGGTACGCGGTCTCGTCAAGCACTTCCCGGTCCGCAAGGGCTTCCTCTGGGATCGGACGGTCGGTGTCGTCAAAGCGATCGACGGGATCGACTTCGACATCCCCGAGGGAACGACGCTCGGCCTCGTGGGCGAGTCCGGCTCCGGGAAGTCGACGACGGGGTACTGCGTGCTCCAGCTCCTGCGGCCAACGGCAGGCGAGGTGCTCTTCGAGGGCCGCGACCTGACGACGCTGCGCGGCGACGAGCTCCGTCGCATGCGCCGCCGGCTCCAGATCGTGTTCCAGGACCCGTACTCGTCGCTCGACCCGAGGCTGACGGTCGGCCGCATCGTCGCCGAGCCGCTCGAGGTGCACGGCATCGGCACGCGGCGCGAGCGCGAGGCGCGCGTGCGCGAGCTGCTCGAGCGGGTGGGCTTCAACCCGGACTACGCGAAGCGCTACCCACACGAGTTCTCGGGGGGCCAGCGCCAGCGCGTGGGCATCGCGAGGGCGCTCGCGCTCGAGCCCAAGCTGATCGTCTGCGACGAGCCGGTCTCGGCGCTCGACGTGTCGATCCAGGCCCAGATCCTGAACCTGCTCAAGGACCTCCAGCGCGACCTGCGGCTCACCTACCTCTTCATCTCGCACGACCTCGCCGTCATCCGGGCGATGAGCGACACGATCGCCGTGATGCACGACGGGAAGATCCTCGAGAGCGGCGCCGCCGGCGACGTGTACGCGACCCCGAAGGACGCCTACACGCGATCGCTGCTCGCGGCCGTCCCGGTCCCCGATCCCCGCCGGATGCGGGCGCGCAAGACCGAGCGCGAACGGTTGCAGCAGCGCCGCAGCTCATGAGCCTCGCATCTCGGCATCACAATAGTAGATGCTAGGATGCGACCGTGAGGACGACGGTGTCCCTCGACCCCGATCTCGACGCGAAGCTGCGCGCGCTCGCGCGCGAGCGGAACACGTCCTTCAGGGAGACCCTGAACGCCGTGCTCCGGCGCGGCTTGGCGGAGGAGGACAGCGCGGCACGTCCGTTCCGGCTGGCGACGCGCCCGCTCGGTCTGCGGCCCGGCATCGACCTCGACAAGGCGCTTCGGCTCGCCGCCGAGCTCGAGGACGCGGAGACGATCCGCAAGCTCGAGCTCCGGAAGTGAAGCTCACCGACGTCAACCTGCTGCTCTACGCCATCGACGAGTCCTCGCCGCGGCACGAGCCCGCGCGAACCTGGCTCGTGGACCGCCTCTCGGGCGCGGAGACACTCGCGTTCGCCTGGGCTGTGCTCCTGGCGTTCGTGCGGTTGAGCACGCAACCCCGGGTGTTCGAGTACCCGCTCACCCTCGACGAGGCGTTCGCTCACGTCGACTCCTGGCTCGCGCAGCCGTGTGCGACGGTCGTCCATCCGACCGACCGCCACCCGGTTCTCCTTCGCGAGCTTCTCGCTCCGCTGGGAACCGCGGGCAACCTGACCGTGGACGCCCATCTCGCCGCACTCGCGATCGAGCACGGCGCCGAGCTCTGCTCGGCGGACGGCGACTTCGCGCGCTTTCCGGGGCTTCGCTTCGTCAATCCGCTCGAGCACCACGGCCGGCACCGATGACACAGCGCGAGCTCGGCCGCAGCGGGCTCGTCGTGTCGGCGCTCGGCCTCGGCTGCATGGGCATGTCCGAGTTCTACGGCACGCCCGACGAGGCCGAGGCGACCCGGACGATCCACCGTGCGCTCGAGCTCGGCGTGACCCTCCTCGACACGGCCGACATGTACGGCATCGGCGCGAACGAGCGGCTCCTCGGCAGGGCGCTGCGGGGCCGCCGCGAGCAGGCGATCGTGGCGACGAAGTTCGGAATCGTCCGCACCGCCGACCCGTCTCTGCGCAGCTACAACGGGCGGCCGGAGTACGTGCGGAGCGCGTGCGAGGCGAGCCTCGAGCGGCTCGGCGTCGACGTGATCGACCTGTACCAGCTGCACCGGGTCGATCCCGGGACGCCGATCGAGGAGACCGTCGGAGCGATGGCGGAGCTCGTCCGCGAGGGCAAGGTCCGCTACCTCGGCCTCTCCGAGGTGAGCCCCGCGGACCTCCGCCGCGCTGCGGCCGTCGCTCCGATCGCGAGCCTCCAGAGCGAGTACTCGCTCTTCGAGCGCTACCTCGAGACCGAGCTGCTCGACCTCTGCGAGGAGCTCGGCATCGGCCTGCTCGCCTACTCGCCGCTCGGGCGCGGGATGCTCACGGGCGCGCTCCGCCGTCCGGACGACCTCGGCGAAGGGGATAGCCGCCGCCTCTGGCCTCGCTTCCTGGAAGGGAACCTCGAGCGCAACCTGGGTCTCGTCGAGCGCCTCGAGGCGTTCGCGGCCGACAAGGGGTGCACCGCCGGCCAGCTCGCCCTGTCCTGGCTGCTGGCGCAGCGGCCCTGGATCGTTCCGATCCCCGGCACGAAGCGCGTCCGCTACCTGGAAGAGAACGTGGGCGCGGTCGATGTCGAGCTGACCGCCGCCGATCTGCGCCTGCTCGAGGAGGCGGTCCCGGCCGGCGCCGTCGCCGGCGCGCGCTACCCGGCCGACCGGATGCCCGGCTGGACGTCGCCTACTCGCCCGCCGCAGCGCGGCGTCGGGCGTTGAGCTGGCGGTACTTCTCGATCATCTCGAGCAGCCGCCGGTCGAGGTCGGCGCGCCGCTCGAGCTCGGCCGCTCGCTCTTCAGGTGTCTTCTTCCTCTTCCGCTTCATCGTCGTCTCCGAGGATCGCCTCGTGGATCTCGTACACGGCCGCCCGGACGTCGAAGAGAGCCTCCAGTACGAGCTGCGTGGCTTCGGCGTCTTCCACCAGTCCATGATCGCGTCGCCGTCAGGCTCGTGCAAGTGTCTCTTCCGGCCCCGCTTCCCCCGTGCGCGGTCCGGAGCCGACCGCGCGCGACTCAGCCCGCGCCCCGGCAGCAGCGCGCCGCCCGAGCCCAGTGAGGCTGCATCACGTCCCGCAGGAGCACGCGACCCCGGCCGCCCTCGAACCGGACACGCAGGAGGTCGCCCTCGTGAGCCAGATCGAAGCCGCCCGTCAGCGCAAGCGCGTAGCGCCCGCCCGGCGAGAGGCCGACCGGGGACACCTCGAGCTCGTGCGGCGTCAGGTCCCACGCTCGTCCGCTCGCGACGTCGACCGAGAAGGCCTCGCCGATGTTCTCGCCCCGGTGGGCCGCGAGGAGGCGGTCCCCGGCGGCCGACCAGGCGACCGGGACGAGCCCGAGCAGCGCGGTCGCCGGCACGAGCGGCTTGGACGACGTCAGCCGGCGGAGGCCGCTGCCGTCGGGACGGACGAGCCAGATCTGGTCGAACCCCTCGGGTGTGCCCGTACCCCGGTTGCGGCGGTGGAAGGCGATCGCGTTCGGGCCCC
>JBBILK010000360.1:0-3750 GCA_037444965.1 Actinomycetota bacterium
CCTCGCCCACTACGGGGTCGAGGCGACGTCCCGCTACGTCGAGCTCCGGACACCTCGTATGCGGGCGCACCTCCTCGAGGCAGGGGAGGGAGACCCGGTCGTCATCCTCCACGGCGGCGACGGGCAGGGAGTCGACTGGGCACCGCTCATGGCTCCGCTCCAGCGCCACGTTCGCCTCTACGCGGTCGACCGGCCGGGCTTCGGCCTCTCCGACCCGTTCGACTACCGCCGCGTCGACCTGCGCCGCCACGCCGCCGACTTCGTTACCTCGCTGCTCGACGCGCTCGAGCTCGAGAGCGCGACGATCATGGGCGGCTCGATGGGCGGGTTCTTCACGCTGGCGACCGCCCTCGAGCACCCCGAGCGGGTGCGAGCGCTCGTCCTCGTCGGCATGCCGGTCGGCGTCTCGACGGTCGCGCCGCTGCCGCTCAAGATCATCTGCGGCGTCCCGGGCCTGACGCGGCTGTTCATGCGATCGCTCGAGAAGGACCCCGCCGAGAAGCGGAGGAAGCAGTACGCGCAGATGTTCTCGGTCGATCCGGCGACCGTGCCCGACCTCTACTTCGAGATGCAGGCCGCCGGGCTCGGCATCCCCGGGGCCCTGCAAACCTGGTGGACCGCGCTGCTGCCGCGCCTCGCAGGGCTCCGCGGGATCCGGCCGGAGGTCGTGCTGCTCGACGAGCTCTCGACGCTCGACCGGCCCGCGCTCTTCATCTGGGGCGAGAACGACATGGCGCCAGCCGAAGTCGGCCGCGCCGCAGCGGCTCGGATGCCGCAGGCGCGTTTCGAGTACCTGCCTGGCATCGGCCACTTCCCGTTCCTCGAGACCCCCGACCGCTGTGCCGAGCTGATCCTCGACTTCCTCGCCGACCATGATCGCGGTTAGCCCGCTCGAGAAGGCCGACCTCGCGGCCGCCGACTGCGTCTTCCGGCTCGCCTTCGGAACCGCCATCGGGCTGCCCGAGCCGCTCCGGTTCGCCGAAGGGGCGGAGCTGGTTCGCCCCCGCTGGCATGCCGACCCGGGCGCCGCCTTCAAGGCCGAGGCGGACGGGGAGCTCGTCGGCGTCGCCTTCGTCGCGCGGTGGGGCACGTTCGCCGTCTTCGGCCCGCTCGCCGTCCACCCGGACTACTGGGACAGGGGCGTCGGCAGGCGGCTGTGGGAGGCGCGCCTGCCACTGCTCGAGCGCTGGGGGACGACCGCCGCCGGGCTGTTCACGCGACCCGAGCCGAAGACCGTCCACCTCTACCAGCAGTTCGGCTTCTGGCCGCGCTTCCTGACGGCGCTGACGGCGAAGCCGCTCGAGCAAGCAGCGGCGAGCGAGGCCGCGTGGAGCACGTTCTCCGCCCTTCGGGCGGGCGAGCGCGACGCCTGTCTCGACGAGTGCCGCGCGCTCACCGGGGCGCTCCACCCCGGGCTCGATCTCGAGCGGGAGATCCGGATCGTCGGCGGGCAGGGGATCGGCGAGACGGTCTTGCTGCGCGGCGCGGAGAGCCTCGACGGCTTTGCCGTCTGCCACCTGGGCGAGGGGTCCGAGGCGGGCCCCGGCACGTGCTACGTGAAGTTCGCCGCGGCCCGAGCGGGCGCCGGGGCCGAGCGACGCTTCGAGCGCCTCCTCGACGCCTGCGAGGAGCTCGCGGCGGCCCGCGGCCTCACGCGCCTCGCCGCGGGCGTGAACACCGCCCGTCACGAGGCCTACCGGGCGCTGATCGCCCGCGGCCACCGGACCCTCGTCCACGGCGTCGCCATGCACCGCGGCAACGATCCGGGCTTCAACCGGCCCGGCGTGTACGCGCTCGACGACTGGCGCTAGCGTTCCGGCCATGGAGATCCGGTCTCTGGGCGCGGCGGAGCCCTTCACGACCGCGGACGGCTCGACGATCCGCTCGCTGCTCGACCTCTCGACGGCGCCGGTGGCGAACCAGAGCCTCGCCGAGGCGACCCTCGAGCCGGGGGCAGCGACGGGGCGCCACTACCACCGTGAGACGGAGGAGATCTACTACCTCGTCGAGGGCTCGGGCGAGATGGAAGTCGACGGCGAGCGCAGGAGCGTCGGGCCGGGCGATGCGATCCTGATCCCGCCGGGAGCGTGGCACCAGATCCGGGCGGACGTCTCGGGGCCGCTTCGCTTCCTGTGCTGCTGCGCGCCCCCCTACCGGCACGAGGACACGTTCTTCGTCTGACGAGGAGCCGGAGCCGGGATTCGAACCCGGGACCTCGCGATTACAAATCGCTTGCTCTGGCCAGCTGAGCTACTCCGGCTAACCCGCCGAAAGTGCTGCGCACTTTCGGCGGACCAAGATTAGTCCCTTCGCTTCGCTCGGGAGATCAGAGCAGGACGCGGCGCGAGCTCTGGTGCGCGAGCACCTTGCGCTTGACGCGCTGGAGCGCGTTGTCGATCGTCTTCGTGTCGCAGCCGAGCTCGTCGCCCATCTGCTCGTACGAGAGCCCCTCGAGGTAGAGGCGAAGGGCGTCCGACTCGAGCGGCGAGAGCCCGGCGCCGAGCGCGAAGACGAGGCTCTGGAGCTCCTCGGTCGAGATCACGCAGACGACCGGGTCGTCGACGCTCGGCCCGGCGAGCGCGTCCCCGAGCGTCACGTCCGAGTCTTCCTGCCCCGCCGGCGTCTGGCTGAACGAGACGTACGTGTTGAGCGGCGCGTGCTTGAAGCGGGTCGCCGTCTTGATCGCCGTGATGATCTGGCGGGTGATACAGAGCTCGGCGAAGCTCCGGAACGAGGTCTCCTTGTCGGAGCGGAAGTCGCGCACGGCCTTGTAGAGACCGATCAGCCCCTCCTGGATCAGATCCTCGGACTCGCCCCCGGCGAGGAAGTAGGAGCTCGCCTTCAGCCGCACGAAGCCCGTGTAGCGGCGGATGAGCGTGTCGAGCGCTCCGTCGTCGCCGTTGCGAGCCCGGATGACGAGATTCAGATCCTCAACCTCTCGTTGAGCTTTACTCTGCTGTGGAGCCGTCGCGAGCTGCCGTTGAGGCATCGGATCCTCCCCTTTCCTGAGCCTCGAGGGGTCCTACACCGTCCGTCCGCCAGTCTTTCTCACCCTCTACTTGAGGTCATGACCATAGCACCCTCTGCAGGAAACTTCAAGCCTTTTGTCGTTCGTGCAATGTGATCGTCTTCAGCGCGACCAGGGCACGCGCGTGCGATCTAGACCGGTGCCAGGCACCGGTGCCAGGCACCGGTCTACAGCGGCGGGCGTCGGTAGGCCCAGGGCCGCACGCGCTCGAGCGCGGCGCCGATCCTGAGCGCGAGGTCGTCGCGGTAGCGGCGGGCGACGATCTGCAGGCCGATCGGGAGTCGCTCGGAGCTCCAGCCGGAGGGCACCGAGAGCACGGGGCACTGGCTCACGTAGTTGAAGGGGCAGGTGAGATCAAGGCCGTGGTAGAGGCCGTCGCCCCGGTCCTCGTACCAGATGAAGTCGTCCTCCTCGACCGGCCGGGCGGTCTGCGACATCGTCGGGCAGAGCAGCGCGTCGTAGCGCTCGAGAATCGGTCGGAGCTTCTTCCAGGCGTCGGTGCGCAGGAACTCGAGGCGCTTGAAGTCGACGGCGCTCATCGCGAGGCCCGCGTCCATCAGACCGACGACGCGCGGATCCATTCGGTCACGGAACTCCTCGAGCTTGTCGCCGAAGATCGCCGCGAGGTACACGCCCCAGTGCTCGACCCAGGCGTCGGCGACCTCGCGCGTCCAGCCGATGTCGACCTCATCGACGACCGCGCCTGCGTCGGCGAGCGCGGC
>JBBILK010000361.1:0-3739 GCA_037444965.1 Actinomycetota bacterium
CTCGGGTGCCCCGGGCCGGGTCTGGCACACCGCCACGAGCTCGTCCCCGTCGGGGACGACGAGCACGACCGACTCCGGGTGTCGAACGAGCGGGATCGTCATCGGGTGTCGCCGAGCAGCCCTGCGTCGACCGCGGCAACCAGGCCCGCGAGGACGCCCGCGCGGCTGGCGAGCGTCTCCCTCTCGACCCACTCGTAGGGCGTGTGGTCGTCGCCGCCCACGGGTCCCAGCCCGTCGAGGGTCGGAATCCCGTGCCACGCGGTCCAGGAGCCGTCGGAGACGCCGCCGGTGAGCGCCTCCCCGAAGGGGTGACCGAGCAGGCCGCCGAGCTCGACCGCGGCGGCGGCGAGCGCGGCGACTCGCGCTGTCCGCTCGAGCGGCGGCGGGCCGCCCAGGTCCTCCTCCCAGAGCTCGACGTCGGGGTGGTGACCGAAGGCCCGCACCTCCTCCATCGCCCAGTCGAGGTCGGCTGCCGAGACGCCGCGCAGGTCGCCCGTCAGGTAGGCCTCGCCGGGGACGGTGTTGACGCCCTGGCCGCCGACGAGCTCCGTGACCTGGAACGTGAGCCCTTCTCGTGCGTGGTGGAGCTCGGACAGGCGAAGGGCCTCGTGACAGAGCGGCAGGACCGCGTTGCGTCCCGCGTCGGGCTCGACGCCGGCATGCGCCGGCCGTCCGCGCGCGTGGATCCGAAACCACCGGCCGCCCTTGCGGGCCGAGACGATCGAGCCGTCGGCGCGGCCGCACTCGAGGCAGAGCACGGCGTCGAAGCCGGCGAGCCGGTCGATCGTGAGCGGCGCCGAGGGTCGCGTCTCCTCGTCGGAGACGGACACGAGCTCGAGCCGGGCGAACGGGCGCGGCCCGAGCGCGAGCAGGCGCGCGGCGTGCGCGGCGACGGCGATCCCGCCCTTCATGTCGGCGACGCCCGGGCCGTAGACGCGCGTGACCCCGTGCCGGAAGGGCCGGCGGGCCGCCTCGCCGGCCGGGAAGACGGTGTCGTGGTGGCAGAGCAGCGCGATCCGCGCTCGCCCCGGGCCCTCGAGCACGGCGTGGACGTAGAGCCCCTTCCCCTCGACCGGGACGAGCTCGGGGTGGAGCCCGTACTCGTCGAGGCGATGGGCGAGCGTGGCGGCGAAGCGGTCGAGGAGCTCCGCGTCTCCGCCGGGTGTGTCCATGTTCACCCACGCCTCGAGGTCCGAGAGCACGAGCTCGAGCTGCTCGGCGATGCCCGAGGCGACCCGGCGGGCCTCTTCGACGGCGTGCGGCGGTAGCGCGGGCGCTGCCGGGGTCGTCAAGCCACCCTTCCGATCGCCCTCGCGGCCGCCTCGACGGTGGCGTCGACGTCGTCCTCGGAGAGCGCCATGCACAGCCGCTTGTCGGAGGTGGCGAACGGCGGCTCCAGGATCCCCTCGGCGAGCATCGCCCGCCGGAACCGCTCGGCGAGCTCGGTGTCGGTGGCGAGCACTTCCCGGTAGTTGCGCGGCGGGCGCTCGGAGAAGTAGATCATCCATTCCGAGCCCCAGCCGGTGACGCACGCGGGGGCGCCACTCGCGCCGACGGCATCGGCGAGCCCGGCCCGCAGCCGGTCGCCGAGCGCGTAGAGCCGCTCGACGCCGCCGTCGCGCAGGAGCTCGAGCGTGGCGAGCCCCGCCGCGAGCGCGTAGGGCGAGGCGTTGTAGGTTCCCTCGATCGTCGCCGTCTTCTCCGAGGCGGAGCCGAGCAGGTCCATCAGCGCGGCGCGCCCGGCCACGCCGGCGATCGAGTAGCCGTTGCCGAGGGCCTTCCCGAAGATCGTGAGATCCGGCGTCACCCCGCAGACCGCCTGGTAGCCGCCGACGTGGTGGCGAAAGCCGGTCTTGATCTCGTCGAAGACGAGCACCGAGCCGTGCGTGGTGCAGAGCGCGCGCAGCTCCTCCAGCCAGCCCTTCGCGGGAGCGACGCAGCCGTAGCTGTGGACGTACGGCTCGGCGAAGGCGGCGGCGAGCTCCCGGCCGTGCTCGGCGAACGCGGCCCGCAACCCCTCGACGTCGTTCCACTCCACGACGACGACGTCGGCGACGGAGGCCGGGTGGAGCCCGAGCGCGTCGGGCTCGTGGAAACCGCCGCCGCCGCCGAGCCGGAAGCGGGAGCCGACGGCGAGCTGGTCGTGCCAGCCGTGGTAGGAGCCGTGGAACTTGAGCAGCTTCAGCCGCCCGGTCGCCGCGCGGGAGAGGTGGACGGCGTGGAGGCTCGCGTCCGTCCCCGACGTGCAGAAGGCGACCTTGTCCGCACAGGGCATCACCTCGCAGATCTGCTCGGCGAGCTCGACCTCCCCCCGCTGCGGGCCGACCCAGTTCAGGTCGCAGCTCGCCGCCGCCCGGGCGACCGCCTCGTTCACCCGCGGGTCGCAGTGGCCGACGACGATCGGGCCGTACGCGAGCAGGTAGTCGATGTAGCGCTTGCCGTCGGCGTTCCAGACGTAGGCGCCCTCGGCGCGGACGATCACCTCCTCGAACTTCGCGCGCCCGCCCGAGGAGACGCCGTGCGGGAGCACGGCCCGCGCCCGCTCGAGGAGCTCGTCGCTACTCACACCAGCGCGAGGCTATCAGCGCGACGGCGACGGCCGTGTCGCGGATCGAGTCGAGGTCGACCCACTCGTCGGTGCCGTGGATGTTGCCGGCGCTCGGCCCGTAGCAGAGGCAGGGCCCGTCGACGTAGCGCGCGTCCGTCGTCGCGGTCGAGATCTTGACGCCGGGCTCGGAGCCGTGCAGCGCCGCGTGGCACTCGCGCACGAGCCGGGCGAACGGGTTCTCGAGGTCGTGCTCGTACGCGTGACAGCGGAACCCCTCGAACCCGACCTCGATTCCGGGCGCGGCGGCTTCGACCGCGGTGCGCAGGAGCGCCTGGGCGTCGGCCGGCTCGAGATGGGAGCCGAACCCGAGCCGGCAGCGCAGCACGATCTCGGCCGGGACGGAGGACGGCCAGACGCCGCCGTGGATCTCGCCGAGGTTGAGGTTGTACGGGTGCGCGTCGAGACCCTCGTTCAGCGTCGACTCGAGCGCGCGCAGGCCCTGCACCGCGTGGAGGAGCTGGTCGAGCGGCCGGCCGGTCTCGCTCGCGACCGCCGCGTGCGCTCCTTCGCTCCGCGCGGTCAGGCGCGCCCAGATCACGCCGACGCCGTTTGCGTGCAGCTGGAGGTCGGTTGGCTCGCCGATCAGCGTCGCGTCGGCGTCGTAGCCCGCCTGCAGCACCGCCCGCATCCCGTTGCCGCCGCACTCCTCCTCGATCACGGACGAGAACACGAGGTCGCCGCGAGGGCGACCGGCGACCTCGAGCAGCGCCTCGGTCGCGACCAGGCAGGCGGCGAGGCCGGCCTTCATGTCGCCGCCGCCTCTCCCCCACAGCCGGCCGTCCGCGATCTCCCCGCCCCACGGGTCGTGGGTCCACCGCTCGGGCGACTCGACCGGGACGACGTCGACGTGCCCCGTCAGATGCAGGGAGCGGCCGCCGCCCGTCCCGGGCAGGCGGCCCGCGACGCACGTCCGGCCGTCGTAGGGGAGCAGCGGCAGACCGGCGCGCGGGTCGGCGCGGGCCTCGTCGGCATCGGGCTGCACGCGCTCGACCTCGAACCCGAGCCGGCGCAGGCGCTCCTCGACGATCCGCTGGGCGCCCTCCTCCTCGCCGAGCAGGCTGCGCTCGCGGACGAGCCCGGCGGTGAGGCCGTAGAGGTCGTCGAGGCGAGCCTCGATCGCGTCACGAAGGG
>JBBILK010000362.1:0-3734 GCA_037444965.1 Actinomycetota bacterium
CGATCTCGTGGTCGATGATCGCCCTGATCGCGATCTCCTCCGAGGCGAGAGCGACCATCTCGTCGCTCTCGTAGAGGACGAGCGGCTTGGCCGCCATCTCGTCTTTCGCCACTCCGAGCGCGTCGTCGGTGACCGCGATGTAGGTGAAGACGCCGTCGAGGTCGTCGAGGCTCTGGTGCATCGCCTCCTCGAGGTCCATGCCCTCGCTCATCTGCTCCGCGAGGTAGACGGCGATCACCTCGGAGTCGCACTCGGACTGGAAGCGGTGGCCCCCCGTCCGCTCGAGCCGCCGGCGCCACTGGAAGTAGTTCGTCAGCTGCCCGTTGTGCACGACGGCGATGTCGGAGAACGGGTAGGCCCAGTACGGGTGCGCGCCGGAGATGTCGACGTCCGACTCGGTCGCCATCCGGACGTGGCCGATCGCGTGCGTCCCGCGGACGTTGCCGAGCTTGTACTGCCCGGAGACCGTCTCGGCGTCGCCGAGGTCCTTGACGATCTCGAGCGAGTGCCCGAGCGAGAGCACCTCTGCGCCCGGCACGTCCTCGACGTAGTCGGCGAGCTTCTTCAGGTCGCCGTCGTAGCTGAGCTTCACACGGAACGCGTACTCGGTGTCGAACTCGACGTCCTCGAGGTGCGCGCCGAGCTGAACCAGGCGCGCCTCGACCTCGCGGCGATTGCGCTCGAGCCGTTCCTCGAACTCGAAGTCGCGCGGGTCGTTCGCGTCGGCGAGCTTGTAGCGCATCACGTAGTCGGTGGTCGGCAACCCGTAGAGCGCGTAGCCCGTCGAATCCGGCCCGCGGTGCTTCATCGACTGCAGCATCCGCGTCATGTCGGTGCCGATCTCGTGCTCGGCCCCGTCCCTGTAGATGATTCCTGCGATCCCACACATAGGCGTTTCTTCCCTCCTCCGCTCAGGGGAGGACGTCGAGGTACTCCTGCACGTCCCAGTCGGAGACGGTGGCGCAGTAGCGCTCCCACTCGTCCCGCTTGTAGTGCATGAAGACACGGTACATGTCGCCGGGCAGCGCCTTCTTGATCACCTCGTCGGCCTCGAGCGCGTCGAGGGCGTCGCCGAACGTCATCGGAATGCGCCGCACTTCCTTGCCCGCCTCCATCGCCTCGTAGATGTTGCGCTCCTCCGGCTCGCCGGGGTCGAGCTTCCGCTCGATCCCGTCCCACATCGCCATGATCAGCGCGGCCAGCGAGAGGTACGGGTTCACGGCGGAGTCGACCGACCGGTACTCGAAGCGGCCCGGCGCCGACACGCGCAGGGCCGTGGTGCGGTTCTGGTAGCCCCAGTCGGCGAAGACCGGCGCCCAGAAGCCCGTGTCCCAGAGCCGCCGGTACGAGTTGATCGTCGAGGAGCTGAGGCAGGTGAGCGCGCCGAGGTGCTCCATGATCCCGCCGATCGCCCACAGGCCGAGCTGGCTCGGCCGCTGCAGGTCGTCCGTGTCTGGCATGAACACGTTCTCGTCGCCGCGCCAGAGCGAGATGTTGTGATGGCACCCGTTTGCCGAGACGCCCATGAACGGCTTCGGCATGAAGCAGGGGAAGGCGCCGAGCTCGCGGCCGACCTGCTTGCACACCTGGCGGTAGGTGGTCAGGTTGTCGGCCGTCCGTTCGGCCCGATCGAAGTAGAAGTTGAGCTCGAGCTGGCCGGGCGCGTCCTCGTGGTCGCCCCAGATCATGTCGAGACCCATCGCCTGCCCGTACTCGACGACCTTGTGGATGAGCGGCTGGAGCTCGGCGAACTGGTCGATGTGGTAGCAGAACGGCTTCGTCATCCCCTCGACCGACGGCGTGCCGTCCTCGTTCAGCTTCAGCCACATCATCTCCGGCTCGGTGCCCGCCCGGAGATGGAGCCCGGTCTGCTCCTCGAACTCGGCCTGGAGGCGCTTCAGGTTGCCGCGACAGTCCGAGGTCAGGAACGCGCCGGGATCTTCGCGCTCCTCGCGGTTGCGAAAGCAGGTGCACCAGACACGGGCGGTCTTCGGGTCCCACGGCACCGGGCAGAAGGTCTCCGGCTCGGGGATGCCGACGAGCTCGGGGGCCTCCGGGCCGTAGCCGATGTAGTTCCCGTGGCGGTCGGTGAAGAGGTTCGCCGTCGCGCCGTAGACGAGCTGGAAGCCCTTCTCCGCGAGCGTCTCCCAGTGCTTCGAGGGCACGCCCTTGCCCATGATCCGGCCGGTGACCGAGACGAACTGGTAGTAGATGTACGTGATTCCCTCGGCGTCGATGCGCCGGCGTACCTCCTTCACCAGCTCGTCCCGCCCCTCGGCGCGCACGAAGTTCTCAAGGTCGGTCGCCACGCGCCCCCTCCTTGTCTCGCCGTCCTGGTCTTTCCACCGCTCGATTCCTATGTCCCGGGACACCCGCCGTCAAGCCGGTAACTGCCGAGGGGGCAATACTATTGCCATTCCGGCAGGTGGTCCGGGAGAACGGTGCGGGCTAGGATGCGCCGGGATGGCCTTGCCCGGATCGAGCCGGTCGCTCGCCGACGAGCTCGCGCGCGGCTCCACGCTCCCCGCGCCCTGGTACGTGGACCCGGCCGTGCTCGCCCTCGAGCGGATCTTCGCCCGCACCTGGCAGTACCTCGGGCGAGCCGAGCAGGTGGCGGCGCCCGGCGACTACCTCGCAGGGCGCGCGGGTCACATTCCCGTCGTCGCGGCACGCGGGGAGGACGGCGTGCTCCGCGGCTTCGTCAACGTCTGCCGGCACCGCGGCCACGAGGTGGCGATCGGGTCGGGCAACCGCCGGGCGCTCCAGTGCCCGTACCACGCCTGGACCTACGGGCTGGACGGGACGCTTCGGACTGCGCCCCGGAGCGACCGCGAACCGGGCTTCCCTCGTGACGACCTCTTCCTGCTGCCGATCGCAGTGGACACGTGGGGCCCGTTCGTCTTCGTCAACCCGGAGCGCGGTGCTCCACCCCTTGCCGAGGTGCTCGGTGAGCTTCCGTCCGCGCTCGACTCGAGCGGCCTGCGCCTCTCCGAGCTTCGCTTCCGCGAGCGTCGCGAGTGGGTGATCGCGGCGAACTGGAAGGTCGCGATCGAGAACTACCTCGAGTGCTACCACTGCCCCGTCGCGCATCCGGGCTTCAGCGCCCTCCTCGACGTCGGCGAGGACGCCTACGAGATCGCGGCTCACCGCTGGCACTCGAGCCAGTTCGGTCACGTGCGGCCTGCGGCGCTCCAGGGCGGAGACGGGGTCCCGTACGATCCGCGCGGGGAGGTGACCGTCGCGCAGTACCACCTCCTCTGGCCGAACTTCACGATCAACGTCGAGGCAGGGCCGGCGAACCTGTCCGTGAACACGTGGGTCCCGGACGGGCCCGAGCGGACGGTCGGGATCAGCGACTGGTGGTTCGGCCCCGAGGTGCCGCGGGGGCTGCAGGACGAGGTGATGGCCTTCTCCGAGCAGGTCGGCCAGGAAGACAACTCGCTCGTCGAGTCGGTGCAGCGCGGCCTCGCCTCCGCGATGGTGCCACAGGGCCGGCTTCTGCTCGGCAGCGAGAAGCTGATCCACCATTTCCAGGCGCTCGTTCTCGAGGCGCTCTCGTAGACTCACGGTCCATGAACGTCCTCCTCGTCGGCTCCGGGGGGCGGGAGCACGCGCTCGCCCGCTCGCTCGTGCGGAGCCCGCGCCTCTCGGAGCTCCACGCCGCCCCCGGCAACCCGGGCATCGCCCGGCTCGGCCGCTGCCACCCCGTCCGGGCGGACGACGTCGAGGGCCTC
>JBBILK010000363.1:0-3708 GCA_037444965.1 Actinomycetota bacterium
CTCGGTCGCTGCGCGCTACCTGGCCGAGGCCGGCTTCAGCGTCGTCTGCCTCGAGCAGGGCCCGTGGGCGAGCGCCGACGACTTCCCCGGCGACAAGCTCGAGTGGGAGCTCGTCGCCGACGCGCAATGGAGCCCGAATCCGAACGTCCGGCGCCAGCCCGCCGATTACCCGCTCGAGATCTCGGACTCCCCGATCACACCGGTCATGTACAACGCGGTCGGCGGCTCGACCGTGCACTTCTGCGCCCAGTGGGTCCGGATGCGGCCGCACGACTTCAAGGTCCGCTCGGTCAGCGGCCTCGCCGACGACTGGCCGATCTCCTACGAGGAGCTGAAGCCGTTCTACGAGCGCATCGACCAGGACATGCTGATCTCCGGGATGGTCGGCGACCCCGCCTACCCGTCGGGCCCCCCGCCGGCGCTGCCGCCGCTCCCGATCGGCGCGCTCGGGCGGAAGGCGGCCGAGGGCATGAACAGGCTCGGCTGGCACTGGGGGCCTGCGGCGCACGCAATCCGGTCCCAGGAGGTGGGCAACCTCGCCGGCTGCGAGCGGACGGGAACCTGCATGTGGGGTTGCCCGAAGGGCGCGAAGAGCTCGACCGACACGACGATGTGGCCGAGCGCGCTCCAGCACGGCGCGAAGCTGGTCACCGGCGCCCGCGTGCGCGAGCTGACCGTGAACGCGGACGGTCTCGCGACGGGCGCCGTGTACGTCGACCGCAAGGGACAGGAGCACCACCAGGAGGCCGACGTCGTGATCGTGGCCGGAAACGGCGTCGGCACCGCGAGGCTGCTCCTCCTCTCCACCTCGACCCTGTTCCCGGACGGGCTCGCGAACAACTCCTCCGGCCTGGTCGGGAAGCGCCTGATGCTGCACCCGTACATGAGCGTGCTCGGCGTCTACGAGGACGACCTCGAGGGCTGGCTCGGCCCGTGGGGGACACAGCTGCTCTCGCTCCAGTTCGCGGACCACGACGAGACCCGCGGCTTCCCGCTCGGTGCCCAGTGGGACGTGATGCCGCTCGGCGGCCCGCTCTTCACGCTCTTTCGCTACGACGACCGCCCGTTCGACTCGCGCTGGGGGACGAGCGTCCACGAGCTGATCGAGCGCACGCTCGGACACGCGTTCGACTGGGGGGTCGGGATCGAGGATTTGCCGCACGAGCGGAACACGGTGACGCTCGACCCGGAGCTCACGGACTCGGACGGGATCCCGGCGCCGAAGATCACGTTCGAGATCGACGCGGAGATGCGTGCGAACCTCCGCTTCCAGCTCGACCGGGCGCACGAGGCGCACCACGCGGCCGGCGCGATCGACACGATCGAGGCCGACTGGTCGCAGTGGGGCTGGCACCTGCTCGGGACGGCGCGGATGGGGGAGGATCCCGCGACCTCGGTCGTCGACCGCTGGTGCCGTTCCCACGACGTACCGAACCTCTACCTGCTCGACGGCAGCGTCTTCGTCACGTCCGGGCCGATGGCCCCGACCGCGACGATCTGCGCCAACGCGCTCAGGTGCACGGAGCACCTGATCGAGCGCGCGTCGCTGCAGCGCGTGCCCGGGTAGAGCGGTCAGACGGCGGCGGGGAGCCCGTCCAGCGAGCGAGCTCGCAGCTCCGCCCGCAGCGCCGCGACGACCCTCGGATCGAACTGCGTGCCCGCGCAGCGCTCGAGCTCGGCAAGAGCCTCGGCCGGCGTGAGCCGCTCGCGCCAGGGCTGGTCGGTCGTCATCGCCTCGAACGCGTCGGCCGCGAACAGGATCCTCGCCCCGAGCGGAATCCGCTCCCCCGAGAGGCGCTCCGGGTAGCCCTGGCCGTCCCAGCGCTCGTGGTGGTGCAGCACCCAGGTGGCGACCGGCTCCGCGCCGAGGGAGTCGAGGATCTGGTGGCCGATCGAGGGATGACGCTCGACCGTGCTTCGCTCCTCGGGCGTCAGCGGCCCCGGCTTCGACAGCAGCTCGTCGGAGAGCGCGAGCTTGCCGATGTCGTTCAGCATCGCGCCGACCCGGACCTGCTCGATCTGCGCCGGGGGAAGGCCCAGACGGGCGGCGACCCGCGCCGCGAGCTCCCCGGCCGCGCTCGCTTCGAGGCCGCGGGCGCGTGCAGCCCGGGAGAGCGTGGCGGCAGCCTGCTCCGCGGGAGCCGCGAGGCCCGGCTCGTAGCAACGGACGCAGTTCTTGCCGGCGCGCTTGGCCCTGTAGAGGGCGTCGTCGGCGGCGCGAACGAGGGCGCCCCGCTCGACCCCCTCGTCCCCGAAGCCGAAGACGGCGATGCCGGCCGACGCCGTGACCGTGGCGCCGTGGGCGTGCTCGGCCGCCGCGATCCGCTCGACGACGGACTCGGCGATCGCCCGGCCCTCCTGCTCGCCCGACCCGGGCAGGAGGAGCGCGAACTCGTCGCCGCCGAGCCGGAACGCCTCTCCCCCGCGTCGAAGGTGCGAGGCGACCTCGGCGAGCACGGCGTCGCCCGCCGGGTGGCCGTACCGGTCGTTGACCTGCTTGAAGTCGTCGACGTCGAGGAGGCAGAGCGCGAGGCCGCCTCGCTCGAGCTCCGCGCGGTCGAGATCGCGCTCGAGCCGCTCGAGGAACTGGCGGTCGTTCCCGAGTCCGGTCAGCTGGTCGATCAGCGCGAGCCGGCCGGCCTCGAGCGAGGGCTCGATCGACCGCCGGTAGACCGCGATCGCGAGCGGGGGCCCGGCGATCGCGAGCACGAGCAGCGCGACGGCGTCGCCGGCGACGAACGCGTAGGCAGCTGCTCCCGCGAGAACGGCCGCAGAGAGGGGCGCGCGGACGTGACGGAGGCTCATGCTGGGTCGGAGTCCGGGGGGTGGACGGCAGCTCTCTGCCGAGTATGCAGCCGCTTTCGGGGAGCCGACATCACCCCGTTGGGGGATCGCCCGTGCGGGAAATACCCCCGTTCGAGGGATTTACTCGAGCCCCGCCTCGGCGAGCGGCCGCCGCGCCCACGCGAAGCGATCCGTGTACCAGCCGGCGAGCGTCGTGATCGTCGTCCCGCGGCTCGACGAGTGCACCATCCAGTCGCCGCCGAGGTAGATCCCCATGTGCCCGATCTGGCCGGGCTTCGACTTCGGGCCCTTCTCGCCGAAGAAGAGGATGTCGGCCGGCTGGATCTGGTCGAACGGGATCCGGAGCTCCCTCGCGACCTCGCCGCTCATGGCGTAGGTCGTCCGCCCCCGGAGCGTCTCGGTGAGCTGCGGCGCCTCCTCGAACGGCTCGAGCTTGTAGACGCGCCAGACGAAGCCGGAGCAGTCGAAGCCTCCCGGCACCGCGATGCCGAACGGCGCCTGCGGCTGCTCCGACGAGCCTCCCCAGATGTACGGGTAGCCGATGAACCGCACGGCGCGGTCCAGCACGCGCCGCTGCCAGTCGCTCAGCTCCGGGAGCACGAAGGAGGCGACCTGCTCGCCGACGGAGGCCGCCAGGCCGTTCGCCCGCGCGTCGAGCAGGCGCGCGAGCGAGTAGGCGGTCTCCGCACGGGTGACCGGATCGTTCGGGCCGAGCTCGATCGGATCCTCGGGCTGCGGGTGGTTGATGCGAAGGCCGAGCAGGCGGGCCACCGCCTCGGTCCCAGCGTAGGCGGGGGGCTTCAGGCCCGCTGCGACGAGCCCCGCGCGGAGCTGCTTCGCCGCCTTCCCGAGCCCGAGCGCCCGCACGAGCGCGGCGTCGAGCTCGCGTAGCCTGACCGGCAG
>JBBILK010000364.1:0-2385 GCA_037444965.1 Actinomycetota bacterium
CTCGAGGGCTACGGGCTGACCGAATGCACGACGGCGTCGCACCTGAACCAGCCCGGCCGGTACCGGTTCGGGACGGTCGGCGTGGCGCTGCCGGGCGTCGAGGCGAGGGTGGCCGAGGACGGCGAGGTCTTCCTCCGGGGGCCGAACGTCTTCGCGGGCTACTTCGGCGACGAGAAGGCGACGCGCGAGGTGCTGTCTCCGGACGGCTGGCTCGCGACCGGCGACCTCGGCTCGATCGACCCGGACGGCTTCCTGACGATCACCGACCGCAAGAAGGACATCCTGATCACCTCCGGCGGTAAGAACGTCTCCCCCCAGAACGTGGAGAACGCCCTGAAGGCGTCCCGCTACATCGCGCAGGCGCTCGTTGTCGGCGATCGTCGCCCGTACCTCGCCGCGCTGCTCGTACCGGATCGGGAGGAGATGGCCAGGGTGGCGCGCACGGAGCAGGAGCAGCGCGCCCTGCTCGAGCAGGTCGTCGCCGAGGTCAACGGCCGCCTCGGGCGGGTCGAGCAGGTGAAGCGCTTCGCGGTCCTCGACCGTGACTTCCTGGCCGAGGAAGGCGAGCTGACGCCGACGCTCAAGCTCCGGCGCCAGGCCTGCGCGGAGCACTTCCGGGACGAGATCGAGCGGCTGTACGGCTAGAGGATCCGCCGTGCGCCGACGTACGTCGACGCGTACCAGGAGTCGCCCAGGCTCGAGATCTTGACGACGTCGCCCGTGTGCGGCGAGTGGATGAAGAGGCCGTCGCCGACGTAGATCCCGTTGTGGCCGAGCCCGTCGAAGAAGACGAGGTCGCCGGCCTGCAGCTCGTCCCGGGAGACCGGCACGCCGTAGCTGTACTGGGCCGCGGCGTTGTGCGGAAGCGAGACGCCGACCTGCGCGTAGACGTACATGACGAACCCCGAGCAGTCGAAGCCGGTGGCGGGCGAGGCGCCACCCCACTGATACGGGATGCCGAGATACTGCATCGCGATCCCGACCACCCCGCCGTAGCGTGCGGGCGGGGCCGTCCCGATCGGCTCGGGAGCGAAGCCCGAGTCGGCGACCGGCGCCGCCGCTGCGGCGGCGGCCTGCCGCTCCGCCTCCTCCTGGAGCCGGCGCTGCCGCTCCGCCTCTTCCGCCTCGAGCGCCGCGATCTCGTCCTCGATCGAGCCGAGCAGGCGCTGCCGCTCGGCGAGCTGTGACTCGATCTCGCGCCGCTGCTCGGCCCGTTCGGCCACCACTCGCTTCTGCTCCGCGAGCGCTCTGCCGATTCTCGCCTCCTCCCTCCGGATCGCCCTGCGCGCGGCCCGCACCTGGGCGAGGATGCGGGCGTCCTGGTTCGAGACGCGCTTCACCGCGTCGACCCGGTCGAGGAGGTCGTCGAGGCTCGACGCGCCGAGCAGGAGCTCGACCACGCTCGGGTCGTCGCCGTTCTCGTAGAGGGCGACGAGCCGATCGGCGAGGATCTGCTGAGCCTTCCTGCCCGCCTCCTTCGCGATGCCGAGGTGACGCCGGGCGGCACGAAGCTCGGCCCCGAGGTCTTCGAGACGCTCCGTCGCTCCGTTGTAGGCGTCGACGGCCTTGCCGAGCGCGGAGTCGATCTGCCGGATCTGGGCGAGCACCTGCTCGGCCTCCGCACGCTTCGACTCGACGGCGGAGGGAGCGGAGAGGCCGCCGGCGGTCACGAGCAGCCCCGCCGCGGCGGCTGCGAGAAGGAGCAACGACGCGAGACGCTTCTTCGAGCTTCGGATCACCGGATCTCGTCGGGGGCCAAGCCGGCACCGGGGCTGCCGGGTTCGGGTGACCCTACAGCCTCGTCCGGCGCTGGTCAACGGCGGGAGCCGCACCGCCACCTGCTACCACTTGCCCGTGCGGAGAATCGCCTCGCTCGTCGCAGCGCTCGCGTGCTGCATCGTCGCGCTTCCTCAGGTGGCCGCCGCGAGGCCGGCCGACGAGCTGCTCGCGACCCGCCTGGCGAAGGCTCTTCGGGCCCCCGGTCTCGCCCCGGCACTCACTGCCGCCGTCGCCGTCGACCTCGAGACCGGCGGGGACGTCGTCGCCCGCCTCCCGGCGAGGGCGCTCCGGCCGGCCTCGACGCAGAAGCTGACGGTGGCGGTGACCGCGCTGGACGAGCTCGGCGCACAGTTCCGGATCGAGACGGTCGTCCTCGGCGACGGCCACAGGGAGGGAGCGGCCTGGGTCGGCGACCTCGTCCTCGAGGGTCGCGGCGACCCGAGCCTGCACGCCGACGACCTCGCCGGCCTCGCGGTGCAGGTGCGGGCGCTCGGCATCCGCCGCGTCACCGGACGCGTGCTCGGAGACGAGTCGTACTTCGACACCCGGCGGGTAGCGCCCGGGTGGAAGCCGGGCTACTACAAGGACGAGTGCCCGCCGCTCTCG
>JBBILK010000364.1:2414-3706 GCA_037444965.1 Actinomycetota bacterium
CCTCGACGGGCGCGTCATGGACGAGCCCGCGCTCGCGGCGGCCGTGGCGTTCCGGCGCGCGCTCGTCGCCGCGGGCGTTCGCGTCGCGGGGAACGCGAGCACCGGAGTGGAGGGTGACGGCGCGGCCGAGCTGGCTCGCGTCGTCTCGCCGCCGCTCCGGAGGCTCGTCAAGTGGATGAACACCGAGAGCGACAACTTCGTCGCGGAGATGTTGCTGAAGCAGCTCGGTGCGGTCGTGTCGGGCGAGGGCACCACCGCGGCGGGGGCCCGGATCGTCCGCCGCGAGCTGGCGGAGCGTCGAGTTCCGCTCGCCGGCGTGCGGATCGTCGACGGCTCCGGGCTCTCCTCGCGCGACCGCCTGACCGCGCGTGCGCTCGTCATCCTCCTCGCCTCGGCCCGGGCGGACGATCGCATCTCGGGCCCCTTCGTCGCCTCGCTGGCCGTCGCGGGCGTGACCGGGACCCTCGCAGACCGGATGGAGACCGGCCCGGCGAGAGGCCGCGTCCGGGCGAAGACCGGCACGACGGACACCGTCTCCGCCCTCGCCGGCTACGTGGGCTCGCGATACGCCTTCGCGATCCTGATGAACGGCAATCCGGTGCCCGTCGAGACCGCCCGAGAGGCACAGGACCGCTTCGCCGAGATCCTCGCCGGCACTCTCTAGCCGGGCCGGCTCCACCTGTGCGGCCGCCTCGCTTGCGTGCCGGATGTTACGGGTCTAGACTCCGCCGCCATCAACTCGGCACACGACGTCGGCGGTATGCACGGCTTCGGCCCGGTCGTTCGGGAGGAGAACGAGCCGGTCTTCCACGAGCCCTGGGAGAAGGGCGCTTTCGCAACCACGAATGCGCTGCTCTTCCGGGGCATCTGTCCAGTCGACACGCTTCGGCACGCGATCGAGCGAATGGGCAACGTCCCTTACCTGTCGACGAGTTACTACGAGCACTGGCTTGCGGCAACCGAGATGCTGCTCGTCGAGCGTGGCGTCGTCACCGAGGAGGAGCTGCGCGAACGCATCGGCGCGGTACGGGACGATCCCGAGCGCTTCGCCCTGCCTCCCAGTCAAGGGCAGGACGAGCTCTCGCAGCTGATCGAGGGCGCGATCGCCCACGGCGCTCCGACCCTGCGTGAGATCGACCGGCAGCCGAAGTTCGCCGTCGGCGACGCGGTGGTGACGAGGAAGCGGAACCCCCACGGCCACACTCGCCTGCCCCGCTACGCACGCGGCAGGCGGGGCAGGATCGTCCACTACCACGGAGCGCACGTCCTCCCCGACACGAACGCGCACGACC
>JBBILK010000365.1:0-2143 GCA_037444965.1 Actinomycetota bacterium
GAGCGCGGTCGCGAAGGGAGCACGCCAGTCCAGCCAGTTCGCGGCCTGCGGAACGAGCGCCAGCGCGAACCCGCCGCTGCCGAGCGCGACTCCCCCGTACAGGCCCTGCGCGAACGCCGAGCCTCCCTGGGCACGCACGTAGTCGCTCCCGGCGATGAAGCCGAGCGCCGTGCCCACGCCCGCGAGCACCCGCAGCCCGAGGAGCAGGCCCGGCTGAGGAGCGACCAGGGCAAGCGCGTTCGCGAGGGCGAGCACCGCAAGGGACGCGAAGCCGACCCGCCGGGCCCCGAGGCGGTCGACGGCTCTGCCGGCCGGAAGCTGCAGCGCCGCATGGGCGACGAAGAGCGCCGTCGTGAAGAGGCCGACCACCTCGAGGCCGACGTCGTAGTCGCCCGCGATCGTCTCGGCCACGGCACCGACGTTCGCAACGTTCCAGCCGACCGCGAAGCCGAGCGCGCAGCCGCCGGCGATCGCCCTGCGAGCGCTCAAGGGGCGGCGACGAGCTGCCGGCTCACTCGACCGGCGCCGGCACGGACGGGGCTCGCCGCTCGTGCCAGCCGGTCGCCTGCTGGAAGGCGTGCGCGGCCCGGAGCACGGTCGCTTCGGCGAACCGCCAGCCGGCCAGGGCGAGCCCGACGGGCAGGCCGTCGACGAAGCCGCACGGGATGCTCATCGCGGGCAGCCCGCAAACGCTCCACGCGGAGTTGAACCGGATCAGCGCCGCCCGGTAGAGGACCCGCTCGCCGTTCAGCTCGGCAGTCTCCTCCCCGATCCGGGGCGGTAGCACGGGCATCGTCGGCGCGACCACGAGCTCCCAGCGGCGAAAGAGGCCGCGGAGCGCCTCGTAGGCGACCCGGCGGGCCCGCTGCCCGAGGACGTAGACGGGGGCGGGCAGGAAGAGGCCCGTCAGCAGGCGGGCCCGGACGTCGGCGCCGTAGTCGGGAAGGCGGCTGCGGAGCAGGCCCAGGTGCGCCTCGGTCGCCTCGGCGAACTGCATCGCCTGCTGGATCGCGCCGAGGTGGTCGAGGAGCGGCACGTCGACGTCCTCGAGCTCGGCCCCGCCTGCGCGGAAGACGTCCAGCGCCTCGCGCACGGTCGCTGCGACACGGTCGTCGATCCCCTGCTCGAAGAGCGATCTCACCACGCCGATCCTGAGGCCGCGAAGGCCGGCGCCGAGCAGCTCGTGGTACGGGGGAACCGGTGCGTCGACCGTCGACGGGTCCTCCGGGTCGTGGCCCGCGATCGCCGCGAGCAGGAGCGCGCAGTCCTCGGCCGAGCGTGAGATCGGACCCACGGTGTCGAACGTGCGTGCAACCGGGACGACGCCGCGGTTCGAGACCCGGCCGGTCGTGGGGCGGAGGCCGCTGACCCCGGTGAGGCAGGCCGGGATGCGGATCGAGCCCGCCGTGTCCGTTCCGAGCGTCCCGGCCGCGAGACCGGCGGCCGCCGCTGCACCGCTTCCCCCGCTCGAGCCGCCGCACACGCGATCGGTCGCCCAGGGGTTGCGCGCAGGGCCGTAGCGCGCGCTCGTCGTCAGCGCCCCGTAGGCGAACTCGTGGGTGTTCAGCTTGCCGAGGACGATCGCGCCGGCCCGCCGCAGGCGCTCCACGCAGCACGCGTCCCGCTCGGCCACGGGTGCATCGTCGCGCACCTTCGAGGCGGCGGTCGTCACCGTGCCGGCGACGTCGATCACGTCCTTGACGGCAACGGGAACGCCCCAGAGCGGACGGTCCGGCGGAGCGGAATGCCCGAGTGCGTCGGCCTCCGCGAGCGCCTCCTCGGCGCGCACGGCGATGTACGCGTTGAGCGTCCCGTCGAGCTCCTCGATCCGGTCGAGGTGGGACTGAACCGCTTCCCGGGGCGAGAGCTCGCCCGCGCGCAGCGAGGCGGCGAGCGAGGCGACGCTCACGGTTCCTCCTGCGGGAGGAACTGCGCCGCGGGAGCCGCGTCGGCCGGGACCAGGCGCTCGAGCTCCTCGAACGCGGGGAGCAGCGCGACGAGGAACTCGCGGACGCGCACCAGGTCCTCGTCGCTCGGGTGCACGCCCTGCTCGGCCGCCCGGGTGCGCTGGAGCCGGCGCACACGCACCACACCGGCGACCACGGCCACCATCATCACGAACACCACGATCACCCCGCTGAGC
>JBBILK010000365.1:2153-3697 GCA_037444965.1 Actinomycetota bacterium
ATCGAGGGCACGGCCGCCACGGTGGGCCGAATCTACCGCAGCACGACCGGCCGGCGCCTCTCTCTCTAGACTTCGCCGGATGCCGATCTACGAGTACCGCTGTCACGCCTGCGAGTCCCGGTTCGAGGAGTGGCTCTGGCAGTCGACCGACGCCGGGCCCCCGTGCCCTCATTGCGGCTCGCAAGAGGTCGAGCGGGTGATGTCCGGCTTCGCGACCGAGTGGCGGCCGAGCAAGATCAACTGGCACCGGCTCGGAAGCTGGGGCCAGAAGCCTCCGAAGAAGGTCTTCTGACCTCCGCGCTCGCCAGCCGCCCGGGTCGCTAGGCTGGCTCCGTGCTCCGCCGTCTCGGTCTTCTGCTCGTCGTCGCCGCCGCGACTGCGGCCGGCTGCGGCGGAGGAGGAGGCGGAGGCGACGAGCGCCTCACGAAGGAGGAGTACATCGCCGAGGCGGACGCGATCTGCAAGGAGGCGAACGACAAGCTCGACGCCCTCGGCGAGCCCACGCTCGGGAACTTCGAGCAGTACATCTCGGATGCCGAGGGGATCGCGCGCGACCAGCTCGCCAAGCTGCGGGCGCTCAGCCCGCCCGCGGAGGACGAGGAGACCCTGAACAGCGCCTACGACCTGATCGAGCGACAGATCGAGCTCGCGCTGGAGGGAAGCGAGGCCCTGAAAAACCAGGATCAGGCTGCGTTCGAGCGAGTCTCGGGCGAGATCGAGCAGATCAACGCCGAGGCGGATCAGATCGCGCAGGACTACGGCCTGCAGGAGTGCGGGCAGGGAGACTCCTAGGCGAAACTCCCGTGACCGACGCCATCGTCGTCGGTGCCGGATTGGCCGGCCTCACCTGCGCCCGGCGCCTCCACGACGGCGGCAGCTCCGTTCTCGTGCTCGAGGCGTCCGACAGCATCGGCGGCCGCGTCCGTACCGATCGCGTCGACGGGTTCCTGCTCGACCGCGGCTTCCAGGTTCTGCTCGCCGCCTACCCCGAGGCGCAGCGCTCCCTCGACTACGCGGCGCTCGAGCTCGGGGAGCTCTACCCGGGCGCCCTGATCCGGACCGGCGGACGCTTCCTCCCCGTGGCCGATCCGTTCCGCCGGCCGCTCGACGCGATCCCGGCCCTCTTCTCGGGAGTCGCCCGACTGCGCGACTACCCGCGACTCGCCCGCCTGCGCGGGCGAGCGCGCACGGACACGCTCGAGAGCCTGTTTGCCCGCCGCGAGACGACGGCGCTCGACGTCCTCCGGCGGCTCGAGCTCTCGGCCGCGCTCGTCGAACGGTTCTTCCGTCCGTTCCTCGGCGGCGTCTTCCTCGACCGCGAGCTCGAGACGTCCAGCCGGATGCTCGACTTCGTCGTGCGGATGTTCTCGCTCGGTCCGGCCGTGCTCCCGGCGGGAGGGATGGGTGCGATCCCGGCCCAGCTCGCCTCGCCGCTGCCGGACGGGTCGGACGGCACCGAGCCCCCGGAGGTACGCGCGCTGTGCGACCGCTACGTGGGCTGGAAGGCGGAGCCGCGCAGCACGGCGTTCCAGTGGACACGGCTG
>JBBILK010000366.1:0-3696 GCA_037444965.1 Actinomycetota bacterium
CCCCGTGCTCTTCGGTGGCCACGTCTCGAGCTCCGGCGGGATCGACACGGCGATCGACCGGATCGAGGCGATCGGCGGCGACGTGGTGCAGCTCTTCACGCAGAGCCCTCGCATGTGGCGGCCGACGCGGCACGAGCCGGCGAGCCTCGAGCGCTTTCGGGAGCGCCGTGCCGAGGCCGGGGTCGGCTACGTGCTCTGCCACGCCCTCTACCTGATCAACCTCGCCTCCCCCGACGACGACCTGTACGAGAAGTCGGTGACGGCGCTCGTCGCCACCATGGACGTCGCCCGCGAGCTCGAGGGCGACGTCGTCTTCCACGTCGGCTCGCACCTGGGAGCGGGCTTCGAGGCCGGTCTCGAGCGCGTCGTGCCGGCCCTCGAGCGGGCGGTCGAGCGCACCTCGGAGCGGACCTGGCTCTTGCTCGAGAACTCGGCCGGCGCCGGCGGCACGATCGGGCGCTCGGTCGACGAGCTCGCCGTCATCGTCGACCGGCTCGGGGCCCACCCGCGGCTCGGGCTGTGCCTCGACAGCTGCCACCTCTGGGTGTCCGGGCTGGACGTGACGGACGCGGCGACGATGGACGGCCTCGTCGCCGAGGTGGACAGCCGGATCGGGCTCGACCGCCTTCGGGCGCTCCACGTCAACGACGCGCAGGCCCCGCTCGGCTCGAACCGGGACCGCCACGCGAACATCGGCGAGGGCCTGCTCGGCGAGGGCCTCGGCACGTTCCTCGCCCACCCGCGGCTGCAGGCGCTCCCGGCGCTGCTCGAGACACCTGGCCCGGACGGGCACGGCCCCGACGAGGCCGAGCTGCGCAAGGCGCGCGAGCTCCACGCCCGCGCGCTCGGCGCCCGGAAGGCGGCCTGACGGGTGACAGCCGGTGCGCCTGCTACGGTGGGCTTCCCGCCAGAGCCGCAGAGTCCCTCCCACGGCGGACACCGAGAAGCGCGGATGCGAGCACGCGTCCGCGCGTCTCGGTGGAGGCGCGCGTGACGCGGCGCCGGGTGGGCAGCCGGTCGGAGTCCCAGGCGAGCGACCTCGAGCTCGTCTCGACCGTCGCGCACGAGCTGCAGACGCCGCTCGCGGCGATCCGCGGCGCGGTCGGCGCGCTGAGGCGCCGCGGCCCCGACCTCGACGACGGGACGCGCGACCGCTTGCTCGCCGTGATCGACGAGGCCGCCGCGCAGCTCGGCCGCCTCGTCGACGACCTCCTCGCCGCGGGCCGGCTCGAGGGACGCCGCCTGGCCGTCGAGGTGACCCGCTGCGACGCCGTCGCGGTCGCCGACGCCGTCGTCGCCGCCGCGCGCGCACATCTCCCGGAGGGAGTCTCGCTGCGACTCGAGGCGGCGGGCGGCCTGCCCCCGGTGGCCGCGGACCCCTCCCGCCTCCGCCAGGTGCTCGCGAACATCGTCGACAACGCGCTCAAGCACTCGCCTCGCGGAGGCGTGGTCGAGGTGCGCCTGCGGCCGGCGGACGGGCGGCTCCGGATCGCGGTTGCCGACGAGGGGCCGGGGATCCCGCCCGGCGAGCACGAGCGGATCTTCGAGCGCTTCGTTCGCGGCTCGGAGCGGGCGCCCGGGATGGGCCTCGGCCTCTACCTCGCGCGGGAGCTCGTCAGGGCGATGGACGGCAGCATCCGGGTCGAGTCCGAGCCGGGTCGAGGCGCCACGTTCACGGTCGAGCTCCCGCTCGCCCGGTAGCGGCGCTCGCTCCCGCCGTCGCTACGAGTCGAGGTGGGCGAAGACCCGGAAGGGAGGCTTTCCCCGGGAGAGCTCCCGGAACTCGGGATTCACGCAGCCGAGCTCGCCGCGGCGGTTCTCGTAGCAGCACACGACCTCCGACCTGCACATTGGCAGCGGCTGCCGCTTCGCCCGGACGGCGCCGAAGCCGCCCTTGCGGCCCTGAGCCTCGGCCAGGATGTCGAGGTCGATCTCGACGTCGAAGATCGCCTGCATGCAGCCGACGTACGTGCGACCCCACTCCTCGTACGCGTACACGAAGGGGCAGGCCCGGTCGATGCAGGCGGCCGGGTAGACCACCTTGTCGCAGTAGACCCCGCAGCGCCGGCACTCGGTCTCGTCCTGCGGGCGGAGCGGCAGCTCCGCCTCGACGACCTCCCGCTTCGGTGCTCCCCGTGGGCTCATCCAGCCCCGATTGTGAAACAGCCTTCGCGCGCCCGCAAGACTTGACAAACAGCCTTCGTGTGGTAGTGCGGCAAGACGCGGTGTCCGCGCACGGTAGGCTCAGCGGGCCGTGCGGAAGGTCCTCTGGTTCTCGCTCGTCCTCGCGCCGCTCGTCTTCGCGCTCGACCGGGCTGGTGTCGGCGACGTCGCCCTCTTCGTCGTTGCCGCAGCGGCGCTGATCCCGCTCGCCTGGCTGATCGGCGAGGCGACCGAGCACGCCGCGCACCACACGGGCCCCGGCATCGGCGGCTTCATCAACGCGACCTTCGGCAACGCCCCCGAGCTGATCATCGCGCTCTTCGCCGTCGCCGACGGCCTGCCCGACGTCGTCCGGGGCTCGCTCACGGGAAGCGTGATCGGGAACCTGCTGCTCGTGCTCGGCTTCTCGCTCGCGTTCGGAGGCAAGGGAGAGCTCGACCGCACCTCGAGCCTCCTCTCGCTCGCGCTCGTCGGAGGCGCGACCGCGCTCTTCCTGATTCCCGCCGTCCCGGGCTGGGAGGGGAACCCCGAGCGGCACTCGCTCGCCGTCCTCTCCCTGCCCGTCTCGTGCGTCCTGCTCGGCGTCTACGTCGCCGTCACCTGGTTCTCGCTGCGGCGCCACCGCGACCTCCATGTCTCCGACGAGCCCTCCGAGATGCAGGCGTGGTCGCTCGGCCTCTCGCTCGGCGTGCTCGCCGCGGCAACCGCGGTCACGGCCGTGGTCGCGGAGATCCTGGTCGGGTCGATCGAGACGTTCGCCGAGGAGGCGGGCCTGTCGGATTTCTTCGTCGCGGCCGTCATCGTCGCCATCGTCGGCAACGCGGCGGAGCACGGCGGCGCGGTGATCGTCGCGGCCCGCGGGAAGATCAAGCTCGCCGCCGAGATCGCGCTCGCCTCGAGCGCCCAGGTCGCGGTCTTCCTGATCCCGGCGGTGCAGATCCTCTCCTGGGCGGTGACGCCCGCGCTGCCGCTCTCGTTCCGCCCGATCGAGATCGCCGCGCTCGGCGGGGCGACGCTGTTCACCGCGCTCGTGCTCTGGGGCGGACGCTCGAGCCGTCTGCGCGGCTTCATGCTGATCGCCGCCTACGTCGGGATCGCGGTCGCGTTCTCCCTTGCCGGCGACCGCGCCTAGCGCGGCCGGGACCGTTGAGTGTCGGATCGTCGGGTGCCTGGCGCCGGCGCCAGGCACCCGACGATCCGACACGGCGGCGGCTATCCTCGGCCTGTGGATCTCGCGCTCCTCGAGGAGACGCTCGCCTCTCGTGGCGAGCCGCGCTACCGGCTTCGGCAGGCTTGGGAGTGGGCGGCCCGCGGCGTCGAGGGCTACGAGCAGATGACGACGCTGCCTGCCCGTCTGCGGCGGGAGCTCGCCGAGCAGGTGCCCTTCTCGACGCTCGAGCTCGTGGCCGAGCGCCGCGCTCGCGACGGGACGGTGAAGGCGCTGTTCTCGACCCGCGACGGCCACCCGGTCGAGGCGGTGCTGATGCGCTACCGCGACGGGCGCCGCTCGGTCTGCCTCTCCGCCCAGTCCGG
>JBBILK010000367.1:0-3685 GCA_037444965.1 Actinomycetota bacterium
GCGGTCGACGACCTGCGGCCCGCGGTCGGGGAGACGAACCCGTGACGGGCCGAGAGCCCGGACGAGGAAGTGCAGCTCGAGGCCGGCTCCGACCGCGAACGCGATCCAGATCGGCACGGCCGAGCGCAGCGCGTGCGGGCCGAAGACCCAGGCGAGGACGAACGCGGCGAGCGCGAGCCGCACGGTCGTCTGGGGGCTCGGCAGCCGGTCGGCGAGGCTCTGCACGCTACCGACGGTAGCGCGGCCGCCTCCCGCACCGGCGCCCTGCAGGTGCCGCTCCAGGCCGGGGCTGGCCTTGGGGAGAGCGGCGGAGAGGCGTCCGGAGCCGGGTGAGGCGCTACGAGTTGTCGACGAGAGCGGCGATCTCGGCGAAGCGGATCGTGGGCGCCACCCCGTACAGGGCCGTCACCCGTTCCCGCAGCTCGTCGGTGAAGAACGCCCGTGCTGCCTCCACCGAGTCCCAGACGTAGACGTTCGTGGCCTCGCTTCCGTCCTCGTCGATGGTGAACGTCTTGCTGCGAAGGCCCGGCATCCCCTCGAACTGCCCCCGGGCGGCCTCGGCGATCCGGAGGACCTTCGCGCGGTCCGCGCCCTCCTCGTAGCGGAAGGTCACGAACACAGCGACCAGCTCGCGCTCCTCAGGCCGCGAGCGCTTCCCGCTCGAGCTGCGGCTTGACCTCCGTGATGAAGAGCTCGAGGGTGCGCTTCGCCTCGTCGAAGGTCATGTCACCGCAGGGGAACTGGAGCACGATGTGGTCGGTCAGGCCGGGCTCGAGGATGCCTGCGAGCCGCTCGGCGATCTGGTTCGGAGTGCCGGCCCCGGCCGTGACGGCCTCCTCGTAGTGGGAGAGGATGTGGCGCAGCGGCCCGAGCGCCGCCTCGCACTCCTCCTCCGGGAGAACCAGGTGGTCGTACCTGTGCACGGCGTGGGTGCGCCTCAGGAGTCCTTCCATGCCGCGGCGGGCGATGTCGAGCGCTTCGGTCTCCGTCGGTGCGATCGCCATCACCATCACGCAGCCGACCCGAGGCTGGGAGTCAGGGCCGTCCATCCGGAGCGTGTCGCCCCTGTGCTTCTGCCACGTCTCGACGTACGTGTCGTACGTCTCCCGGTCGATCGGCCCCGGCCAGATCAGGTTCATGCCGTGGCGGCCGGCCGTCAGGGGGCGTCCGGGATACCAGAACGGGATCCGCTCCTGGAGGGGCTTCGTGGAGAGCGGGATCGTGGGGAAGTCGTAGAAGCGTGAGCTCTCGCTCGAGATCTCGCCGGTCGCGAGGGCGTCGCAGATGATGCCGAGGACGTCCTCGAACCGCTCCTTGGACTCGCGCCAGTCGCTCCCGAACCAGTAGTGCTCGATCGGCGCGACGCCGCGGCCGACGCCGAAGTCGAGGCGCCCGCCGGTGAGCTGGTCGGCCACGCACATGTCCTCGATGATCCGGACCGGGTGGTGGAGGGGCAGGAGCTTCACCATCGGGCCGAGCCGGATCTTCTCGGTCACCTGTGAGGCGGCGGCGATGAAGAGCTCCTGGTTGGGGGCCATGCAGAGATCGGAGCCGTGGTGCTCCGCCAGGTAGAAGCCGGTGAGCCCGCCCTCGTCGGCCATCTTGACGAGATCGAGCCGGTCCTGGAGCAGGCGATGCGTCGGCGTCCCGGGGATGTCCTCGATGTGGTCGAAGATGCCGAAGGTGGGAGTTGTCACTGCGATTCGTCCTCTCTGCCGGGTGCCGTCGGCCGAGCATTCTCGCACGTGAAGCCGCAGCGATGTGGCGGCTGCCGGGAGCGTCACGGTCGTTCACGGCGCGCCCGGCCTTGACGTCGACGTCTATGCACTACCTGTTCTCGAGGCGCTGATCGTCGCGGGGCTCCCGGGCCCGGCTGGCGATCGCAGCCAGCATCCCCCGGAAGACGACTGCGTGGAGAGGCAGGAGCGCGTACCAGTAGAGGAGCCCCGCGAGCCCGACCGGGTCGAAGATCGCCGTCTGGCGGATGCTCGAGCGGCGTTCGTCGCCGTCGACCTCGAACTGGAGCCAGGCTCGGCCCGGCATCCGCATCTCCGCCCGCAGGCGCAGCAGGCGATCGGGCTCGTACGCCTCGACGCGCCAGAAGTCGAGCGCGGAGCCGACGACCGGCGTCTCGGGATCGCGCCGGCCGCGACGAACCCCGACCCCGCCGGCGAGCAGGTCGAGGAAGCCGCGCAGACGCCAGAGCCAGTCCGCGTAGTACCAGCCGCTCGCGCCCCCGATGCGCCGGACGGGAGCGAACGCTTGCGCTGGAGGTACCGGCACCTCGACGGCGCGGGAGTCGATCAGCCGCCCGCGGGCGTTCGCCTCCCGAGCGCGGGTGCCGCGCTGGCCGGCGCTGAGCGCATCCGACCAGCGGGTCTCGGCCAGCTCGCGGTCCTCGTTCGCGAGCGAGCGTGCGATCGCCTCGCGGTAGCCGCGCGGGCGCACGTCGAAGCGCTCGAGCGCGCTCGGATCGCGGACGACCGTCTCGTTCGGCAGGCTCTCGATCAGCTTGCGCCCGACGCGCGCGTAGACCGGCGTCACGAGACCGAGCCAGAGGCTCGAGAGCCTCGGCGTCAGCACGGGGACGCGAATGAACAGCCGCCGGAGGCCGCGCTGGCGCGCGTACTCGCGCATCAGCTCGCCGTACGTGGCGACGTCGGCGCCGCCGATCTCGAACACCTCGCTGCCGCGCGACTCGAGGTCGAGCGCTGCGACCAGGTACGCGATGACGTCTTCGATCGCGATCGGCTGCGCGCGCGTCGACACCCAGCGCGGCGTCACGAGCACGGGGAGCCGCTCGGTCAGGGAGCGGATCAGCTCGAAGCTGAGGCTGCCCGAGCCGAGGACGATCGAGGCCCGGAACTCGATCGTCTCGACGCCGGTCGAGGCGAGGATGCGGCCGACCTCCTGGCGGCTTGCGAGGTGGCTCGACAGCCGGGCTCCCTCGCCCAGGCCGCCGAGGTAGACGATCCGCCTCAGCCCCGCCTCGCGCGCCCCCTGCGCGAACGTCGCCGCGGCGCGTCGGTCGAGCGCCTCGAACTCGTGCGGCGAGCCCATCGCGTGAATCAGGTAGTAGGCGGTGTCGATGCCTTCGAGCGCGGCGCGAACCGCCTTCGGGTCGAGCACGTCGCCGGCGACGACCTCGAGGCGATCGGCGGTCGGAACCGCCTCGGGACGCCGGGCGAGGCAGCGCACGTGCTCGCCCCGCTCGAGCAGCGCGCGCAGGAGCCGGCCGCCGACGTAGCCGGTCGCGCCCGTGAGCAGGATCGGGCCGTGGCGTGGCATCGGCGCCGTCCCCAGCTCAGGAGTGGGCGCCGCTTGCAACCTCGCCCGCGGCGGTGACGAGGTCGCCGTCGAGGCGGCGGACGCGGAGCCTGGCGCAGAGCTCGTCGGTGGCGCCGGGGCCCGAGAGGACGAGCGGGCCGAGCCGGGAGAGCCTGCGGAGCGCGGCCGCCTCCGTCTCGAGCAGCGCGGCGTCGAAGCTGGTGACGACCGTGAGCGCCGGCCGGGTCGCCTCGACGGCTTCGGCGAGCGTCGAGAGGGGCGTGTCGGCGCCGAGGAAGAGGATGCGCCAGCCGTGCGAGCGCAGGACGAGCCCGAACGCGAGCAGGCTGATGTCGTGCCGCTCGCCGGGCGCGCAGGCGAGGAGCGCGAGCGGGCCGCCGCCGCGGCCCCAGAGCCG
>JBBILK010000368.1:0-3650 GCA_037444965.1 Actinomycetota bacterium
TGCCCACCGAGATCCTCACAAGGGAGGAGCGTGTGACCCCGGAGCGGGTTCCGGAAGCTCTCGAGCGTGAGCGCGAGCACCCCCTGCGGACACAGGCGCTCGAGCGGATCTACCGGCTGCGCAGGTTCAAGCTGCACCTGATCGCGTTCGCGCTCGCGGTGCCGATTCTCGGCGTCATCTGGGTGCTGACCGAGTACTACGAGGAGCACACCTGGCCGAGCCGGTTCGCGTCCGCTCCCGACGTGGCGGGGACCTGGGAGACCTGGTTCTTCTGGGTCGCCGGTATCTGGGCGATCGTCCTCGCGATCCACGCGCTCAGGACGTACTTCGGGCCGCCCGTGGGGCCGATCGGCCGCTACATCCGCCGCCCCGTCCCGGAGCCGGAGCTCGAGCGTGAGGTCGAGAGGCTCAGATCTCGCCGCTGATCAGGGCTCGAGCCGGTACATCGGCACGAGGCGCGTCTCGGCCTCGGTGTCGATCCGGGCGACGACCTCGACGTACGGCTCGAGGCCGGTGCCGCGGAGCTTCGCCTTCAGCAGCTCGTCGACCTGATACAGGCCCGAGGAGTTGTTCATCTTGATCTCGATCAGCACCGGCCGCTTCTCGCCGTCCTTGATCTGCACCGCGTCGATCGCGGCGGCCGAGAGCGAGTGGATCGAGACGCGCCCGCGCTCGAAGGGGATGCGCGAGCGGCCCTTCGCCATGTCGAGCGCGTCCGCGACCCGGACCGTGCCCGCCTCGACGGTCAGCGGCCGCCCGCCCTCGCGGTGCGTCGTGATCGTCTGCAGCGCCTCGGAGACGACGACGGTGCGCTCGGGCTCGGCGTAGATCCCCTCCAGGAGCTCGCACATCTTCGGCTCGGCGAGGAAGAGGCTCCAGTCCTCGTGGCGGTCGCGATGGACGGCCATGCCGACGTCGTGGAAGAGCGCGCCGAGGACGACGACCACCTCGGCGTCCTCCTGCGCCATCCCGTAGTCGGTCACCATCGCCGGCTCGACGCCGTGCTTCGCGAGCTGGCGCAGGAGCTTGAGGGCGATGTTCGTGACGATCTGGACGTGCACCCACGAGTGGTCGTTGATCTCGAGGCGCTTGACGGCGTTCACGTTCGCGACGTGCCACCAGGCGCGCACCTGCGCGTCGCCGTTGACGCGCTCGACCAGCGTGCGCAGGCGCCGGTTCCCCCGCCAGGGCAGCGTGGTTCGCATCTTCGCGACCGCTTCGGCGGGCGTCAGGCGGGCCTCGCGCTCGGCGTCCGCCTCGGGCGCCGGGAGCTCCCCCTCGGGGGCCTCCTCGTCGGGCTCCATGGACGAACCCTACCCCTTGACGGCCTTCAGCTCGTAGTACATGAGCGTCCAGGCGAGCGCCACGAACGGGACGGTGACGCTGTTCGCGATCACGCCCGACACGTAGATGTCGAAGAACTCGGGCAGCGGCGTCAGGAGGGCGACGATCATCACGTTCACGACCGTCGAGAGGACGACCGTGATCGCCACCACCCCGAGGACGCGGAGGAAGTCGCCGTGGACGAGCTGCTGGCTGCGCGCGATCGAGGCGAAGACGCCCCGGCGCTCGAGCACCGCCGCCGGCATCACGAGGCTCCAGTAGGCGAGCAGGACGAGCCCCGGAACCACGAACAGGACGAGGCCTGCCGCGACGCCGACGCCGACCAGGAGCCCGACGCCGATCAGCGCCCACAGTCGCGGCTCGACCCGGCGGAACACCTGCCCGATCGTGAGGTCGACGCTGCCGTCGCGGAGGTCGTCGACGACCACGACGAGCGCCCCCTGCACCCAGACGGCGCCGACGATCGTGACGCCGAGGGCGACCGCGACGAGCGCCCTCGAGCCGGTGGAGTTGATCAGCGCCTGGACGGCGGAGATGAACGCGAACACGATCGCGCCGACCGCGATCAGGCGGCCGGCATGCCTCGTGTAGAGGTTCCAGGCGTCGCCGAGGACTCCGCCGACCGTGAACCTCACCGCGCGGCGGCCTCCCGGGCGCGCAGCTCGTAGTACATCAGCGTCCAGGCGGTTGCGACGTAGGGAGCGATGAGGCTGTTGGCGACCAGGTCGACGATCGCGCTCCCGGCGACGCCGAAGTCGAACGGGGCAACGATCAGGCCGATCACGAGCCCGGCCCCGAAGAGGAGCAGGATCGTGAGCGCGACGACCCCGAACACGCTCCAGCCGTTCCCGCGCACGAGCTCCTGGCTGCGGCCGAACGCCCGGAAGACCCCGGTGTTCTCGAGCATGATCGCCGGCACGATCAGCGCCCACAGGGTGAGCAGGATCAGGCCCGGCACGATGAACGCCGCGAGCCCGAGCCCGATCGCGACCGAGGCGAGGATGCCGGCGGCGCTGAGCACGTTGATCCGGGGCAGGGCGCTCTCGAGCGTCTCCCGGACGGAGAGGTCGGCGCGGCCGTCGTGGATGTCCTCGACGGCCTTGACGAGGACACCCTGCAGCCAGAAGACGCCGGCCAGCGTGACGAAGACCGCGAAGATCCCGATCAGGAAGGCGAGCGCGACCGCAAGCGCGGTGACCGCGAGGTAGACGACGAACGCGACCGCGACGAGGTGGCGCCAGTGGGCCGCGTAGACCGCCCAGGCCGCGCCCATGATCGCTCCGGGGGCCAAGAGACCTAGGCGACGGCCTTGATCCAGTCGCCGTACAGCGCCGTGTAGCGCCCCCCGCGCGCGATCAGCTCGTCGTGCGTGCCCCGCTCGACGATCCGGCCGTGCTCGAGGACGACGATCAGATCGGCCTGGCGGATCGTCGACAGCCGGTGGGCGATCACGAACGCGGTGCGCCCGGCGAGCAGGCGGCGCAGCCCGAGCTCGATCCGGCGCTCGGTGGCGATGTCGACGCTCGAGGTGGCCTCGTCGAGGATCAGGATCCGCGGGTCGGCGAGGAGCGCGCGCGCGAAGGCGACGAGCTGGCGCTGGCCCAGCGAGAGGCGCCCGCCGCGCTCGCCGACCTCGGTCTCGTACCCGTCGGGCTGCTCGGCGATGAAGTCGTGCGCGCCGACCGCCGAGGCGGCGGCGGCGATCTCCTCCCCGGCTGCGTCCGGACGCCCGAAGCCGATGTTGTCCCGGATCGTCCCGGCGAAGAGGAAGCCCTCCTGGGGGACGATGCCGAGCTGGCGGCGGAGGCTCTCCTGCGTGACGTCGCGCAGGTCGTAGCCGTCGATCGTGATCCGGCCGTCACGGGGGTCGTAGAAGCGGGCGAGCAGCTTCGCGATCGTCGACTTCCCGGCACCCGTGTGCCCGACGAGCGCGACCGTCGTGCCCGCGGGGACGTCGAGGTCGACGCCGTGCAGCACCTCCGGGCCCTCGCCGTACCCGAAGCGCACGCCCTCGAGCCGGACGTGCCCAGCGACGCGCGGCAGCGGGGCCGCCTGCGGGCGGTCCTCGATCTCCGGCTCCTCCTCCATCACGTCGATGATCTTGTCGAGCGCGGCGACGGCCGCGAGGAACGTGTTGTAGAGCTGCGAGAGCTGCTGCACCGGGTCGAAGAAGTTGACCAGGTAGCCGATGAAGGCGAACAGCGTGCCGACCGTGAGCGACCCGTCGAAGACGAGGTAGCCGCCGAAGCCCAGCACGACCGCCGTGGCGGCCGACGAGAGGAAGTCGACGAACGGGAAGTAGAGCC
>JBBILK010000369.1:0-3649 GCA_037444965.1 Actinomycetota bacterium
CACAGGCCGGGGCTGACCGGAACGACCGCGAGGGGATCGGGCGGCGAGCTCGGCTCGGACACGACCGCCGCGTCGGCGACGTAGCCGCGCTTCACCGTCGCTGTGACGCCGCACTCGTGGTCCATCACCTCCTCTCCGACCACCGCTTCGAGGATCAGGTCGCCCTGCAGCCGGATTCCGCACTCGACGAGCGCCCGCGCGGCGAACGCCTGCGCGACGACGCCGCCTTTCATGTCCGTCGAGCCGCGACCCCACACCCGCTCCGAATCGACCTTGCCGGAGAACGGCGAGCCGCTCCGCCAGTTCGCCGGATCGCCCGGCGGGACGACGTCGACGTGGCCGTTGTAGATCAGCGACCGCCCGCCTCCCGTTCCCTTCAGCACGCCGACCGCGTTCTCCCGACCCGGCTCGATCGCGAACAGGTCGACCTCGCAGCCGAGCGACCGGTAGACCCCGGCCATCAGCTTCGAGACCTCGCCCTCGCCGCCGACGACCTCGTCGTAGACCTGGCCCGGGTACTTCGGGTTCACGCTCTCGATCCGCACCGCACGGGAGAGCGTCTCGACGAGCTCCGGCGCGAGCGCGTCGATCTGTGCGAGGACCCGCTGGCTGAGGCCCGGGTCGAGGCTCACCGCAGCTACAGCCCGGGGACTTCCAGCTCGGAGGGCGTCGGCACCGCCTCGGCCTCACCGGCCGCCCCCCGCGCGCGCCGCCGCTGGACGTACGCGCGAATCTGGGACGGGAGCCCGACGAGACCGCGCGTCGTCAAGATCGTGATCGCGAACATGATGATCCCGATCCAGATGTAGCGCCACGCGGGCTGGTCGATGTCCGCATACGTGCGGTCGATGTAGAGGAGCAGCGCCGTGCCGACGATCGCGCCCTTCGCCGAGCCGAGACCGCCGACGACGATCATGGCGAAGAGCAGGAGGAGCGTGTTGAAGTCGAAGATGGTCAGCGAGACGCTGCCGTAGAAGGACGTGTAGAAGCCGCCGATCATCCCGAGCACCGCGGACGAGATGATGAAGACGGCGAACCGCGCCCGGACGACGTCGACTCCGATTCCCCGCGCCACGCCCTCGCTCTCTCGCGCCGTCCGGAGGAGCAGGCCGAGGCGGCCGGCGTCGACCAGCTTGTACACGATCAGGCAGAAGGTGATCAGCGCCAGGCCCACGAAGAACTCGATCGTCCGCCCGTTCTCGGTCGCGATCAGGTCCTGGCTGAGGAACCTCGCGGCACCGCTGAGTCCCTGGTGCTGGCCGAGAAAGCTCTGCTCCTCGATCAGCGCCCTCGACGCGGCGGCGAGGCCGATCGTGAAGAGGGCGAAGTACACCCCGCGCAGACGGATCGTCGGAGCCGCGACGATCGCCCCGTACAGGGCTCCGACGGCCGCCGTGGCGAGCAGCACGAAGACGACGTTGAGCGATCGGGCGCCCGCCAGATCCTCGCCTGCCTGCGACCCGCCCGAGATCCACGCGCCGATGTACGCGGCGCTGCCGACCACCCCGATCGTGGCGAACGAGTAGAGGCCTGCCGTCCCGATCACGAGCATCCACATCAGGTTGATCGAGGCGAACAGGGCGAAGACGACCCAGTGGCCGCTGAAGACCGCGTTGTCGTAGACGATGAAGTTGAGGATCAGGGCCGCGGCCAGGCAGCCACCCCAGAAGGTCGCGTCGCCCGCGCTCCTGAAGGTGAGGAGCTTACGCACGGGTCGCCTCCAGGATCCCGGCGACACCGCGAGGCCGGACGAGCAGGACGATGGCGATCAGCGCCAGCTGCGTCACGAGCACCCAGCCCTGGTGGATGTAATGGACCGTCACGGCCTCGGTGGCAGCGACGAGGACGGCCGCGATCACCGTCCCCAGGATGCTCCCGAGGCCGCCGAGGAGAGCGACGATCAGCCCCTTGAGGAGGGGCAGGTAGCCGATGTTCGGCTCCGGATAGAAGATCTGGGAGAGGAGGACGGCGGAGAAGCCGGCGAGCGCGCCGGACACGACCAGGATGGCGAAGGCCGCCTGCTTGCGGCCGATGCCGACGAGGGCTGCGCCTTCCGGGTTCTGGGTCAGCGCGCGCACGCCGAGACCCGTCTTCGTCGTCACGAGCCCGATCACGACCAGGGCCATGACGATGGTGGCACAGATGATCGCCCCGCTCTTGTCGGCCGTGATCGTCGTCCCGCCGATCTTGAACTTCGTCGTCCCGAAGAGGAGGTCGATCGCCTTGCGCTGCGGCCCGAAGACGAGGAAGAAGGTGTAGATGCCGATCAGCGACAGCCCGAGCGAGGCGACCATGGAGCGCGTGTCCCAGTTCGGCTTGCCGTCGAGCGGGAGGAAGACGGCGACACAGATGATCGCCCCCGCCACGGCCCCGACGACGATGCCGCCGAGGAAGATGACGGCGGGGTGATCCGAGATGTTCTCCTGCGCCCACCAGGCGCCGTAGAGCGACGCTGCGAAGGTGACGCCGCTGGCGAGGTTGAGGAAGCCGAGACCGGCCCAGGTGAGCGAGATGCCGACGGCGATCAGCCCGTAGACGGCCGCGAGGTTGACGGTGACGATGAGGTCGGTCATTCGCCCTCCTCCTGCTCTCGCGCGGCAGCCGGGCCGCCGTCCGTCGAGCCGCTGCCCGCCTCGATGCCCACGACCTGGCCTCCGTGGATGCGTACGATCCGGTCGATCCACCCTTCGAGCAGCGTTCGGTTCTGCTCGGCGAGAACGAGCGCGCCGCTCCCGATCTCGAGCTCCCTCAGCGTGGAGAAGAGGCCGGCCGCGATCCCCGGGGCGAGGCCGAGCGAGGGCTCGTCGATCAGGTAGACGTGAGCGTCCGTCATCAGGCCGCGTCCCAGCGAGCACATGCGCCGCTCACCCCCCGAGAGCGTGCCCGCCGGCTGGCCGAGGCGATCCGCGAGGCGAGGAAAGAGCTGCAGGACGCGCTCCCGCCGCTTCTTCCGCTCACGCCAGTTGCCCGCGAAGGCACCCGAATCGAGGTTGTCCTTCACCGAGAGGCCGGGGAAGAGCGCGTCGCCCTGCGGGATGAGCACGATCCCCGCCCGTGCCAGCCTGTGCGCCGGCGTCCGCAGGATCGACTTCCCGTTCAGCTCGATCTCGCCGCGGCGCCAGTCGACGAAGCCCATGATCGAGCGGAGCAGCGTCGTCTTCCCGTGCCCGTTCAGGCCCACGAGGCCGACGCGCTCTCCCTGAGCCACAGCGAGGTCGATCTCGTGGAGCACGCGCAGCGGCCCGTAGCCGGCCGAGAGCTTGCGGGCCTCGAGGATGACGGTCATGCGGCCCTGGGCGCCTCGAAGTACGCAGCGCGGACAGCGGGGTCGTCGAAGACGACGCTCGGCGGGCCCTCGGCGATGACCTTGCCGGCGTCCATGACCGCAACGGTCTCCGCCACAGCGCGGAGCAGCTCGCCATGCCCGGCCGGCAGCTCGGTCTGCTGCGCCAGGTGCGCCATGTGGGCGCGCGACAGCGCCAGGGCGGTGTCCTCGTGTCGGCCCCCGGGGTCGAGGCGCGCCAGGGTGCGGCGGAAGCGCTCGCGCGACGGCACCTCGACGCAGTCGCGCGCGCGCACGCGGCTGATCTCCTGCGAGGTGGCCAGCAACGCGGCGACGAAGGCGTCGAAATCGGCCCCCGGCCGTTGC
>JBBILK010000370.1:0-3648 GCA_037444965.1 Actinomycetota bacterium
AGAGCGGTGCTCCCGGCGTGAAGACCTCGGCCACCCCCAGCTGCTTCAGAGCGGCCGCGTCCTCCCTGGGGATCGTGCCGCCGACGACGACGAGCACGTCCTCCGCCCCGTTCTCGCGCAGGCCGTCGAGGATCCTCGGAACGAGCGTCATGTGCGCTCCCGAGAGGATCGAGATCCCGACCGCGTCCGCGTCCTCCTGGATCGCGGTCTCCACGATCTGCTCGGGCGTCTGGTGGAGACCCGTGTAGATCACCTCGAAGCCGGCGTCGCGCAGCGCTCTCGCGATCACCTTCGCGCCGCGGTCGTGCCCGTCGAGGCCGGGCTTCGCGATCACGACGCGCATCACTGGAGCCATGGCGCAAGTATATGGGGGTGAAGCTCACCGTCATCGGCAGCTCGCCCGCCTGGCCGAACCCGGGGAGCGCGCACTCGGGGTACCTCGTCGAGAGCGACGGGGAGGGACGGCTGCTACTCGACTGCGGGCCCGGTGTGCTCGCGCGCCTGCGCACGAACAGGCTGGCCGACGTCGACGCGATCGCCGTCACCCACTTCCATCTCGACCACTGGGGCGACCTCGTCCCCTGGGTGTGGCTTGCCCAGAGCGGGCTCGGTCCGGCGGCTCGGCCGCGGCTCTGGCTTCCCCCGCAGGGCCGGGGAGAGCTCGCGACCTTCGGCACGGTCTGGGGTCTCGAGGACATGTTCGAGAGCGTGTTCTCGATCGCCGAGTACGAGGCCGGCGTGCCGTTCGCGGCGGGCGAGCTCGAGGTCACCGCGCGGCCGGTCAACCACTACGGCCTGCGCGCCTACGGCTTCCGCGTTCGCGACTCGTCGGGGCGAGTCCTCGCGTATTCGGGCGACTCGGGCCCGTGCGACGAGCTCCGCACGCTCGCGCTCGGCGCCGACCTCTTCCTCTGCGAGGCGACGCTCCGCTCCGGCAGCGACGACGCGCTCCCGCGAGGGCACCTCTCGGGCGAGGAAGCCCTCGCCCTCGCGGACGGGCGGGTGCTCCTCACGCACCGCCCCGTCGAGCTCCCGGTGCCGGCCGGGACGGAACGGGCTCGGGACGGCCTCGTGATCGAGCTCTAGGCGCCTCGATCGGGCCGGAGAAGCGCCCTTCCGGGTTCCCACAAGACCCTGTTGACAACCTGGCCTTCTGGGACTAGTTTCAGTCTACAAACCTGTTATGCGGCAACGGGGGGGCGGGCGCGTGCGCCCCTGGGAGGAGACAAGTATGCGGCGTGTCCTAGGCGGGGCTTTGCAGTCCTTGCAGGTTCTTCGTGTCGACTGCTGATCTCAGCGTCGCACGCCCCGCCGCCGAAGCGCGCCCGCAGGGCCTTCGCGGCGCCGTTGCCCGGCACCCCGAGCTCGTCAGGATCGGCGTCGACGCGACGATGCTCGCCCTCGGCATCCTGACCGCCGCGCTCGCCTCGGTCGCCGCGCATATCCCGGTCGCGCCGCTCTCGGTTCTGATCCTCTACCCGCTCGTCATCCTCGGGCTCTTCAAGATCAAGCGCCTCTACTCGCCGAAGCTGCGCGTGGAGCTGCTGGACGATCTGCGCCAGATCCTCGCCCTGACCGCCCTCGCCACGATGGCGATCGTCTCCGTGCGGGCGCTCGCAAACGACGACGAGTCCTACCTGACCGCCCAGAGCATCCGTCTCTGGCTCTTCACCGCCCTCTTCCTCTGCCTCGGGCACATCGGCCGCAGCTGGCTCCAGCGCCAGGCGTGGATGCACGGGGAGTCGGCGAGGCCGACGCTGATCATCGGCGCGGGGAGCGTCGGGCGCCGCGTCGCCAAGCGACTCCTCCAGCACCCGGAGTGCGGGCTCAAGCCGGTCGGGTTCCTCGACAAGGAGCCCCTGGACGAGGGCGTTCCGGGCACGGAGCACCTCCACATCCTCGGAGCGAGCTGGGATCTCGACCGCGCGGTCACGGAGTACGGCGTCCGGCACGTCATCGTCACCTTCTCGACCGCCCCCCACGGCGTGCTCCTCGGCATGATCGAGCGCTGCCACGAGCTCGGCTTGACCGTCTCCGTGGTGCCGCGCCTGTTCGAGAAGGTGAGCGCCCGAGGCAACCTCGACCACTTCGGCGGGCTGCCCGTGTTCACGATCGACTGGACCGACCCCAAGGGGGCCCAGTTCGGCCTCAAGTACGCGGCCGACCGCGTCCTCGCCGCGAGCGGCCTCCTGCTCACGCTGCCCTTCTTGCTCCTCGGAGCGGTGGCCGTGCGGATCTCGATGGGCAGCCCGGTCTTCTACCGGCAGACGAGGGTCGGGCTCGACGGCAAGGTCTTCGAGATCGTCAAGTTCCGCTCGATGAGGCCTGCGACGCCGGGAGCCGAGGAGGCGCCGAACGGCTCGAGCTCGACCGACGACAGCGACCGTCTGACCCGTGTCGGCGCCTTCCTCCGCCGCACGTCGATCGACGAGCTCCCCCAGCTCTGGAACGTCCTCAAGGGAGAGATGAGCCTCGTCGGCCCGCGCCCCGAGCGACCCGAGTTCGTCGAGGTCTTCGAGCGCCACGTGTACCGCTACGGCGACCGGCACCGCGTCAAGTCCGGCATGACCGGCTGGGCGCAGGTGCACGGCAAGGGGCGGGGCAACGACCGCTTCAGCCAGGACGAGCTGAGCGACCGCGTCGAGTGGGACAACTACTACATCGAGAACTGGTCGCTCTGGCTCGACGTCAAGATCCTGCTGATGACGGTTGCCGCGGTCTTCCGTTTCCGCCAGGCCTGAGCGCAGATCCTCCTCCCGGGTGATCGCACCCGGGCGCGCCCGGCGAGCTCCCGCGCGGCCGCTCCCTATCCTTGCGGGAATGACCCTCCGGCAGGCTTCAGCGGCCGGTGTCCGCGCCGTCGCCGAGACGCCCGCGCTCGTTCCGGGCCTGCTCGCGGTCGCGGTCGCGCTCGTCCTGATCACCGCCGGCGGCGGCTACCGGCCGACCGCGTGGTACCCGGCCGCGCTGCTCGTGCTCGCCGCGCTCCTCACGACGGCTCTCCTCGCCCGCCGCGCCGGAGCCGGTATCCGCCGCGAGACGCTACTCGCGGTCGCGCTGCTCGCCGCCTTCACGGCCTGGGCGTACCTCTCCATCCTCTGGGCGGGCGTCGAGGGCGACGCCTGGGACGGCGCGAACCGGGCGCTACTCTACCTGACCGCCTACGCGCTGTTCGCGCTCTGGACGTGGCGCCCGCGCGCCGCCGCGAGCCTGCTTGCCGTCTTCTCGGTCGGCACGGCGGGCGTCCTCCTCGCCTCGCTCGCCGCCGCTGCGTCCGCAGACGATCCCGAACGGTACTTCTCGGGCGGGCGGCTCTCCGAGCCGATCGGCTACACGAACGCCGTCTGCGCGCTCGCGCTCGCGGCGTTCTGGCCTGCGCTCGCGCTGGGATCGAGGCGTGAGACGCACTGGGTGCTTCGGGGAGCTCTGCTCGGGAGCGCGGGCATCCTCGCCGAGCTCGCCGTTCTCACCCAGAGCCGCGCCTCCGTCGTGGCGGCGCCGATCGTCCTCGTCGTCTACCTCGCCCTCGCTCGGCCCCGCGGGCGCTCGCTCCTCTTCGCCGCTCTGGTCGCCGCCGTCGTCGCCGCCTCGCTGCCGTGGCTGCTCGACGTCTTCGCCGCGACCGACTCGAGCGAGCAGTACCGCGCG
>JBBILK010000371.1:0-3619 GCA_037444965.1 Actinomycetota bacterium
GATCCCGATCGTGATGCTGACCGCCTACAGCCAGGACGAGCTGGTCGGCCGGGCCGTCGACGCGGGGGTCTTCGGCTACCTCGTGAAGCCCTTTCGCGAGGCCGACCTCCTGCCTGCGATCCGCGCGGCGAGCGCACGCCACGAGGAGCTGCGGACCCTGCGCGAGGAGGGAATCGCTGGCCGAGGCGCTGGCGACCCGCAAGGTGGTCGAGCGGGCGAAGGGCCTCCTGATGGAGCGCGAGGGTCTGACCGAGCAGGAGGCTTTCGGGCGCCTGCGACGGGCGAGCCAGGTTTCGGGCCGGCCGATGCGCGTCGTCGCCGAGGCCCTGATCGCGACGTTCGAGTCGTCGTAGAGGCGCGCTCTCCTAGCGGACGACCACCTTCAGACGGAACGTCTTCGAGAGCTCGTGGTCGACGTCGACGGCGTCGCAGCTCGGGTCGAGGTGACCTGGACGCGCACCCCGTAGGTACCGCGCTTCTGGTACTCGTGCCCGAGCAGGACCCTCACCGGCTCGCCCGGGTTCGTCCCCTCGACGCAGTATGTCGTCGCGAGGCTGAACGATCGGTCGCCCCACCAGACGGCGACGTCCCAGATCACGCCGTCGGGATCGTGCGCGATGACGCGCATCAGCGACTCCGGGCCGACGCGCGCGCGAGCGTGCTCTACGTGTGGGGCGAGCGAGTCATCTGGTCTATCGATATGGATACGATCATGTGTCTCTCCTCTATGATTATGCGGGTGGCCGTGACGCTGACGCAGCTCCAGGCCTTCGCCGCCGTCGTGCGCACGGGCACCGTGCACGGAGCCGCCCGGCAGCTCTTCGTGACACAGCCGTCCGTCTCGGCCGCCGTCGCCGCTCTCTCCCGCCAGCTCGGTGTCGAGCTCGTCGAGCGCGACGGGCGCGGCATCCGGCTCACCGAGGCCGGGCTGACGTTCGCGCCCTACGCCGCTCAGGTCCTCGGGCTTCTCGACGAGGCCCGGCGGGCCGCGCAGGAGGCGGCGAGCCCGCAGCTCGCGCGCGTCCGGATCGCCGCGGTCAACACGGCTGGCGAGTACCTGATGCCGCCGCTGATCCAGGCGTACCGCGCTCTCCACCCGGGCGTCGAGATCCTGCTCGAGATCGCGAACCGCCGGACGGTGCTCGAGCGCGTGACTTCCCATCAGGCCGACCTCGGGATCGGGGGCCGTCCGCCCGGCAGGGAGCTGTCCGGTCGCCCGTTCCTCGACAACGAGCTGATCGTAGTGGGCCGCGAGCGGCCGGCTGCTCTCGGCGACGCGACCTGGCTTCTCCGGGAGGAGGGCTCCGGCACGCGGGCGACGACCGAGCGCTACCTCGAGGAGCACGGCATCGAGCCGCGGGAGATCCTCACGCTCGGCTCGAACGGCGCCGTCAAGCAGGCCGTCTCCCTCGGGCTCGGGATCACGCTCATCTCGGCCCACGCCGTGCGGCGCGAGCTTCGGGAGGGCCTCCTCGTCCACGTGCCGGCTCCGGGCACGCCGCTGCGCCGTCCCTGGTACTCGCTCGTGCGAAGCGGCGTCGAGCCCCGTCCCGCAGTGCGCGAGTTCCTCGCCTTCCTCGCCTCGGTCGAGGCGAGAAAGGCCATAGAGGACTCTCTATGAGTCGAACCGGAAGTTTGCTTTTTCTTCAATAGCGCTGCACGTACAGTGCGGCGCATGTTCGAGGCAGGGGTTCGCGCCTACCGCGAGGTGTACTGGGAGCCGGGCTACGAGCCGGCCCCGACGGACGTGCTCGCCGCCTTTCGCGTCACGCCCCAGCCGGACGTCTCCGCGGAGGAGGCCGCGGCGGCGGTCGCCGCCGAGTCGTCGACCGGCACCTGGACGAGCGTCTGGACCGACCACCTCACGTCCCTCGACCGGTACAAGGCGAAGGTCTACGACCTCGAGCCTGTTCCCGGCAGGGACGATCAGCACATCGCTTTCATCGCCTACCCGCTCGACCTGTTCGAGGAGGGCTCGGTCGTGAGCATGATGGCCTCCATCGCCGGCAACGTCTTCGGCTTCAAGGCGATCCGGGCGCTCCGCCTCGAGGATCTGCGGATTCCCGTCGCCTACCTGAAGACGTTCCCCGGCCCGCCCAACGGGATCCAGGTGGAGCGGGACCGCCTCGGCAAGTACGGCCGTCCCCTGCTCGGCGCCACGCTCAAGCCGAAGCTCGGCCTCTCCGCGAAGAACTACGGGCGGGCTTGTCTCGAAGTCCTCCGCGGCGGGGCGGACTTCACGAAGGACGACGAGAACATCACCTCTCAGCCGTTCATGCGCTGGCGCGATCGCTTCCTGTTCGTGATGGAGGCGGTTCGCAAGGCGGAGGACGAGACCGGTGAGCGCAAGGGGCACTACCTCAACGTGACCGCGCCAGGCTGCGAGGAGATGCTCGAGCGGGCAGAGCTCGCGAAGGAGCTCGGGTCGCCGATCATCATGCACGATTTCCTCGTCGGCGGGCTCGCCGCGCACACGACCCTCTCGCGCTGGTGCAGGCGAAACGGCATGCTCCTGCACGTGCACCGCGCTCTGCATGCCGTCCTCGACCGCCAGAAGGACCACGGGATCCACTACCGCGTTCTCGCGAAGTGGCTGCGGATGGCCGGTGGCGACCATCTGCACTCCGGCACCGTGGTCGGCAAGCTCGAGGGCGATCGCGAGTCGACGCTAGGCGCCGTCGACCTGATGCGCGAGGATGTCGTCCGGGCGACCCGCAGCCGCGGCCTCTTCTTCGACCAGGAGTGGGCCTCGCTGCCCGGAATGTTCCCCGCCGCCTCGGGGGGCATCCACGTCTGGCACATCCCGGCGCTCGTCGAGCTGTTCGGGGACGACTCGGTGCTGCAGTTCGGCGGCGGCACGGCTGGCCACCCGCAGGGAAGCCGCGCCGGGGCCCACGCGAACCGGGTTGCCCTCGAGGCCTGCGTGCAAGCCCGGAACAAGGGGGGGAGCCTGGCCGCGGAGGGAGGGGAGATCCTGCGCCGCGCCGCCCTCACCTCACCGGAGCTGGCCGCGGCCCTCGACACGTGGCGGGACGTTCGCTTCGACTTCCCGACCGTCGACACGCTCGATCCGGCGCTGGCATGAAGCGGCTCGAGACCTTCTCCTACCTCCCCCCGTTCTCCGAGGAGGAGACTGCAGCCCAGGTGCGGCACATTGTCGAGCGAGGGCTCGTCGTCGCGATCGAGCACACCGAGGCGCCCGACCCGCGGAGCCCGTACTGGACCCTCTGGAAGCTCCCGCTGTTCGACGTCCGAGACTCCGAGCTCGTCCTCGCCGACCTGGACGCCTGCCGGCAAGAGCACCCGGAGTCCTACGTCAAGGTCGTCGGCTACGACGCCGGCCGCCAGGGCCAGGTGATCTCGTTCGTCGCCCACCGGCCCCGAGAGGACGGCGTCTGATGCCGCGGCCGATCATGCTCGGCATCGTCGGCGACTCGGGCTCCGGGAAGACGACGATCACGCGCGGTCTCGTCCGTGTCCTCGGCGAGGACCAGGTCACCCACTTCTGCACGGACGACTACCACTGCTACGACCGCCGGCAGCGGGCCGAGCGGGGGATCACGCCGCTGCACCCGGACTGCAACTACCTCGACATCCTGGAGCAGCATCTCGGTCACCT
>JBBILK010000372.1:0-3617 GCA_037444965.1 Actinomycetota bacterium
GCTCGCCTCGTCGACGATCTCCCACGACATGCAATCTGCCGGATTCGAGTTCCGATCCAGTGCGGCGGCGCGTGGGATCACCACTCTCTTGGAGAACTCGCGCGCTATTTCCTGCAACTGTGCCTGCTCGGTCGTCATGACGTACGGAGTCATACTCCCCCCAACGGCTGTGAGCCCGCCGGCTCCGTATCCCGCGTGTCCGGACACTCGATCACGATGCGTCCGAACACCTGATTCGCGCGGATCGCATCGAAGGCGGCGTTCAGCTCGGCGAGTGGGAACGTTGCACCGACTACCGGCTCGACCCGCCCCTGCCGGACCAGCTCGAGGGCCTGTGCGATCTCCGCCCGGGTCGCGTACCGCGTCCCGGTCACGACGACCTCCTCGAGCAGTAGGCGGGTTGGGTCGACGGCGAGCATCGTTCCCGGCGAGAAGCCGAGCACGACGAACGTGCCCGCTCGACCAAGGAGCTTGACGCCTTCGTCGAGAGTCTCGGTCGACGCAACGGTGTCGACCACGGCCGCGATCTCTCCGCCTGCGGCTTTCCGAAGAGACGCTGCCCAGTCGGACCCTTCTGGCAAGAAGACGACGTCCGCCAGGTCGCGCCGTTCGAGCTCGGCCGCCTTTTCCTCCGCACGTTCGACGGCGATTGCGACTCCGCCGAACGCTCGAACGATCCCGAGCGTGTGAACCCCGAGTCCCCCTCCTGCTCCGATCACCGCAACTCGCTGGCCGGGGAGCAGGCCGATCCTCTTCGAGGCCACATGGTATGGAGTCGCGATCGCATCGGCTACGACACCGGCCGTGAGCAGCGGAACGCCCTCTGGGATGCGGACGAGGTTCTGTGCGGGGACAACGGTGTACTCGGCAAAGGCCCCGTCCGAGACGGCACCGATGTAACCCTGCATGTTCTCGCAGAGAGTCTCGCGTCCGGAAGTGCACCACGTGCACGTACCGCACAGGTGATAGAAGGAGGCGGTGACCTGCATTCCCGGTGTGAAGGCGTGGACGTTCGCGCCGGTGGTCACAACGGTTCCGGAGAACTCGTGGCCGAGAATGCGAGGGGTTGAGCCCCCGAGCCGGCCCAAGCGCATGTGCTCGAGAGTCATACCCGCGCCCACGGCGTGCACCCTCACCAACACGTCCCCGGGACCCGGGTCAGGGGTCGGGCGGCTTTCCTGCCTGAACTGGCCTCCGAAGGAATCTAGGACCATCGCCTGCACTCGTGCCTCCCTGGACGGATTACGCGTCTACTCTTCGGCCGCCGCGAGTACGGCGTCGACGATCTTCACGTAGGAGCCGCACCGGCAGAGGTTGCCGGCGAGCGCCAGCCGCACCTCTTCCTCCGTCGGCCGCGGGTTCTCCTCCAGCAGCCGCTTGGCGGACAGGATCATTCCCGGCGTGCAGTAGCCGCACTGGAAGGCGTGCGCCCGGACGAACGCCCGCTGCAGCGGATCGTCGCCGCCGAGCCCCTCGACCGTCGTCAGCTCTCTGCCCTGCGCGAGCGGCGCGAGCAGGAGGCAGCCCGACATCGGCGCGCCGTCGACGAGCACCGTGCACGCCCCGCAGACCCCGATCCCGCAGGTCTCGCGCACACTCGTCAGCCCGAGTCCGCGCAGCACCGTGAGCAGCGAGTCGTCCGGACGCGCCTCGACCTCGTGCTCGGCGCCGTTGACCCGCAGCGCGAGCTTCACGCCGGCGACTCCACGCGTCGCTCCGCCGCTTCCAGGACCCGCTCCGGCGTCAGCGGCAGGTCGGTCACCGGGAAGCCGAGCGAGGCGACGGCGTTGCCGATCGCCGGCGGCACCGGCGGCACCGCCGTCTCGCCGAGACCGTGGATCTCGGCGCCGCCGCGCTCGAGCAGGTCCTGCGTCAGCCTCCCGGGCAGGTCGGTGAACGACGGCACCGAGTAGTCCGACAGGTTGGCGTTGACGACGGCGCCGTCCGCGATCACGACCTCCTCGAACAGCGTCGTGCCGAGGCCGACGATCATCGAGCCCTGGTTCTGCAGCTCCGCCGCCGGCCGGTTGACGACGCGGCCGGCGTAGACCGAGGTGTGCAGTCGGACGACCTCGACCTTGCCCGTCTCCTCGTCGACGCGCACTTCGGCCGCCGCCGCGCCCTGGTGCCAGTGGGTCGACGCGATCCCCTGCCCCGTGTCCGGATCGAGGCCGCCCTCGTTGACGACCTCGCCGAACCCCCGCCGGCCGCCGCTCTCGCGCAGGTTGCGGACGGCCTCCTCGAGCGCGCGCCCCATCATGTAGGTGGAGCGGGAGGAAGTCGTGCGCGTGTCGTAGGGCGCCGTATCCGTGTCCGGGATGGCGAACCGGATACTCGACACGCCCACGCCGAGCAACTCCGAGGCGAGCAGCGAGATCGTGCGCCACGCGCCCTGTCCCATCTCCGCCGTCGCGCAGTGGATCGTGAAGCCGCCGTCGTCGCGCGCCTCGACCGCGATCGCGGCGCGGCTCGGCGTCTGCATCCCTTTCAGCATCACGGCCAGGCCCTTGCCGCGGCGGTCCTCGCGCCAGCCGACCGCCGCCGCCGCCGACTCCAGGCACTCGGCGAAGTGAACGTCGCGCATCGTCTCGCCGGTGCAGTAGACGTCGCCGTCCCGGAGGAGGTTGCGCAGGCGCAGGTCGAGCGGGTCGAGCCCGAGGCGGTCGGCGAGCAGGTCGAGGGTGCGCTCGCGCGCCCACGTCGACTGCATCTGGCCGTAGCCGCGGTAGGCGCCGTTCGGCGGCAGGGTCGTGTAGACGCAGCAGGCGTCGACGCGGACGTTCGGGATCCGGTACGGCCCCGGCGCGGCGAAGCCCATCTTCTGCGCGACGCCGGGACCGCTGTCGGCGTAGGCGCCGGTGTCGGCGTAGCAGGCGATGTCCGCTGCCACGAGCGTGCCGTCGGCGCGCGCGCCCAGACGCACCCGGACGACCGCCGGGTGGCGGTTGAGCGTCAGCCAGGCCTCGCCGCGCGAGAGCACGAGCTTCACCGGCCGCTTCGCCTTCCGCGCGAGCGCGGCCGCGATCGCCTCCGTGCGCAGGAACGTCTTCGCGCCGAAGGAGCTGCCCATCGGCGGCGCCACGACCCGGACGCGCTCTGGCGGCAGCCCGAAGACACGGGCGAGCTCCTCGCGCAGGTTGAACAGCGTCTGCGTCCCCGTCCACACCTCGAGCCGGCCGCCCTCCCAGCGCGCGACGCAGGCGTTCGGCTCCATCGCCACGTGCTGGGCGCCGGCGACGCGGTAGGTCTCCTCGACGACGGCGTCGGCCTCGGCGAAGCCGGCGTCGGCGTCGCCGTGGCGGACGCGGAAGCGGTGGCAGACGTTCGTGCCCTGCTGCGGCCGCAGCCCGAAGTAGGCGGCGCCGCCGGTCGCGAGGACGTGCGTCTCGTGGACGAGCGGCGCGCCCTCCCGCACGGCCTCCAGAACGTCCAGCACCGCCGGCAGCTCCTCGTAGCGCACGCCGACGAGCGCGGCTGCCTCCTCGGCTGCCCGCGGCGTCGGGGCGGCGACGGCGGCGACGGGGTCGCCGGCGTAGAGGGCGCGGTCGAGCGCCAGCACCGTCTCGTCCTGGACCTGCACGCCGTAGGGATGCAGGTCGCGCACGTCGTCCGGCACC
>JBBILK010000373.1:0-3610 GCA_037444965.1 Actinomycetota bacterium
GCGCTCGAGCCCGTCGTGGGTCGCCTGGGGGGAAGTCGAGGTCTGGAGCTGGTCGTCGTGACGGCCGCGAGGCGGCTGCTCGGGCTCGTCCTCGGCACCCGGCTGCCGCGCAGCTCGGGGACGCTTCGCCTGGCCGGGCCCCGGGCGGAGATCGCGATCCGCCGCGACCGCTACGGGATTCCCCACATCGAGGCGGGCGGCGACGAGGACGCGGCCTTCGCGCTCGGGTTCTGCCAGGGGCAGGATCGCGCCTTCCAGCTCGAGCTCCTGCTCCGGCTCGCCCGGGGAACGCTCGCGGAGCTCGCGGGCCGGAAAGCGCTTCCGGCCGACCGGCTCGTCCGCCGCGTCGGCCTTCGGCGCGGGGCCGACGAGCAGCTCGCCGCCTCGGGCGAGGAGCTCGAGCGCCAGCTCGACGCCTACGCCCGCGGGGTCAACGCCGGTGCGACGGCCGGCTCCTCCGGCCGAGCCCACGAGCTCGTCCTCCTGCACGCGCGGCCGTCCCTGTGGCGAGCGGCCGACGTGATCGCCGTCAACCGGCTGATCGCCTTCCTGCTCGCGTCGAACTGGGACGCGGAGCTCGGACGCCTGCGGATCCTGACCGCGGACGGCGCTCGCGCGGTCGCCGACCTCGACGGGGTCGAGAACCAGTGGCAGCCGGCGATCGCGGCGGAGCAGGCCGGGGCCGGCGCGGTCGTCGATCGCCTCTCGGACGATCTCGAGCGGCTGACCGAGATCGTCCCGCTGGGCGCCGGCTCGAACAGCTGGGCGCTCGGCGGGACCCGGACGGCGAGCGGACGGCCGCTCCTCGCGAACGACCCTCACCTCGCGCCGACGCTCCCCCCGCACTGGTATCTCGTGCACCTCGAGACGCCCGCGTGGGAGGTCGCGGGCGCGAGCTACGTCGGGACGCCGGCGGTCCTCGCCGGGTTCAACGGGCACGGCGCCTGGGGCGTGACCGCCGGGCTCGCCGACAACACGGACCTGTTCCTCGAGGAGCTCGACGGCGACACGGTGCGCGACGGCGACCGTTTCGTTCCCTGCGAGCGCCACGTGGAGCTGATCCGTGTCCGGGGGCGCCCGCCCGTGCGCGAGGAGGTCCTCGTGACGCCGAACGGGCCGATCGTCAGCCCGGCGCTCGAGCACGTGCCGTACGCGATCTCGCTGCGGGCCACCTGGCTCGAGCCGCGCCGGCTCGACGGGTTCGCAAGCGCTCACAAGGCCCGGTCGTTCGAGGAGTTCCGCCGCTCGTTCGAGCACTGGCCCGCGGTGCCGCTCAACCTCGTCTGGGCCGACACGGGCGGCACGATCGGCTGGCAGCTCGCGGGTGCCGTACCGCGGCGGCGGAAGGGATCCGGGACGGCCCCGGGGCCCGGCTGGGACCCGTCCGCCCGCTGGCACGACGAGCCGGTCCCGTTCGGCGAGCTGCCGTACCTCGCACACGGGGAGGACGGCGTCGTCGTGACGGCGAACAACAGGCCGGTCGAGGACGGCGCCGGCCCGTTCCTCGGGGCCGACTGGATCGACGGCTACCGGGCGGCCCGGATCACCGAGCTGCTCACGACCCGGCGCGACTGGAACGTGGAGGGAGCGCAGCGGCTCCAGCTCGACGTCGTCTCGCTCCCCTGGCGCGAGCTCCGCGAGGCCGTGCTCTCGGCGCCCGCCGCCGACGAGGACGCTCGTCACGGGCAGGAGCTGCTCGCCGCCTGGAGCGGGGAGGTCGGCGCCCGCTCGCGCGGCGCGGCCGTCTTCGAGCTCCTGCTCTGCGAGCTCCTCGAGCGGGTGGTGCGGGCGAAGGCGCCGCAGAGCGTCCGCTGGGCGCTCGGCCGGGGCTTCCACGTCTTCGCTCCGGCGACGCTGTACGGCAGGCGCCGCATCGGTCAGCTCGTCCGGCTGCTTCGCGAGCAGCCTCCCGGCTGGCTGGAGCGGCCCTGGCCGGAGGAGGTCGCGGATGCGCTCGGAAGCGCCGTCAGGAGGCTGCGCGCGCGGCTCGGCGAGGACGAGGCGGGCTGGACGTGGGGCCGGCTGCGGCCGGTGTCGCTGCGCCATCCCCTCGGGGGCGCCCGGAGTCCGCTCGGCCGGGTCTTCGACCTGGGGCCGCTGCCGATCGGCGGCGACGCGACGACCGTCGCCCAGGCGGCGGTCGACGTCACGGATCCGGCCGCGCCTCCCTCCGCGATCCCGTCGCTGCGCGCGGTCGTCGACGTGGGGAACTGGGAGGCGAGCCGGTTCTCGCTTCCCGGCGGGCAGTCGGGGAACCCCTGCTCGCCTCACTACGACGACCTGCTTCCGTTCTGGCGGGCCGCCACGGGCGTTCCCATCGCCTGGTCGGCAGAGGCGGTGGAGGCCGCGACCGTCGCGACCTTGCGGCTGGTTCCGTCGTGACGCTCCCGCTCGCGGACGTGCGCGTGCTCGCGGTGGAGCAGTTCGGGGCGGGCCCGTGGGGGACGCTTCAGCTCGCCGACCTGGGCGCCGAGGTGATCAAGCTCGAGGATCCGGCGAGCGGCGGCGACGTCGGGCGCTACGTGCCGCCGTTCCAGGAGGGCGAGGACTCGCTCTTCTTCGAGACGTTCAACCGGGGCAAGAAGTCGGTCTCGCTCGACCTGCGCCACCCAGACGCGCGCGGCGTGCTGCACGACCTCGTCCGCAACGTGGACGCGGTCTACTCGAATCTGCGCGGCGACCAGCCGCACAGGCTCGGGCTGACGTACGAGCAGCTGCGGGAGGTGAATCCGCGGGTCGTCTGCTGCTCGCTGTCGGGGTTCGGGATGACCGGGCCGCGGGCGTCCGAGGGCGGCTACGACTACATGATGCAGGGGCTGGCCGGCTGGCAGTCGCTGACGGGTGAGCCGGACGGGCCGCCGACGAAGTCGGGGCTCTCGCTGGTCGATCTCTCGGGCGGGTACGCGTCGGCGATCGCCCTGCTGGCGGGGTTGTGGCGGGCGCGCCGGGACGGGGTGGGCTGCGACTGCGACGTCTCGCTGTTCGAGACGGCGTTGCACGAGCTGATGTACATCGGCCCGTGGGCGGCGACGCACGGCTACGTGCCGCCGCGGCGGGCGAGCTCCGCGCACCCGTCGATCGTGCCGTTCCAGAACTTCCGTTGCGCCGACGGCTGGTTGGTCGTGGCGGCGGCGAAGGAGAAGTTCTGGGAGCGGCTGTGCGAGGTGATCGGCCGCCCGGAGCTGCGCGCCGATCCGCGGTTCGCGTCGATGGCGGCGAGGGACGAGCACCGCGACGTGCTGCTGCCGATCCTGGAGGCGGCGTTCGCCGAGCGGACGGTGGCGGAGTGGCTCGAGCTGCTGGTGCCGGCCGGCGTCCCGGCGGCGCGGGTGAACAGCGTGCTCGAGGCGCTGGAGGATCCGCAGACGCTCGCGCGCGGGGACGTCGTCGAGCACGAGCACCCGGTGCTCGGGCGGGTGCGCTCCATCCGCACGCCGCTTCGCCTGACCGAGGGCGAGCGGCCCCCGAGCCGCGGCCCCTTCCGCGGCGAGCACACCGAGCAGGTGCTGGTGGAGCTGTGCGGCTACACACCCGAGCGGGTGCGCGCGCTGCGGGCGGCGGGCGTGTTCGGATAGCGGCAAACGTGCAACACCTCGCTCGCGGGCTCGGC
>JBBILK010000374.1:0-3312 GCA_037444965.1 Actinomycetota bacterium
AGCACCACCTGGTCGAGAACGAGCTCGTCGCCTGGCCGCCGGCCAGCTCCGTGACCGTGTCGGTGCCGGGTATCCACGAGGTCCTGACGGCGGTCCCGTGGAGCGGCGGCGGCGAGTCGGTCTGGTTCGAGCGCGATCCCCGGGTTCGGAACTGCCGCACGCTCGTCACCTTCCGAAACCAGGCCCTGATGGGCCTCGTGCTCGCGAAGATGACGGAGTTCGAGGAGCACTACGCGCACCTGTCCCCCTCCGAGCAAGAGGCCGTGACCAACGAGTGGGCGATGCAGATCGCCCCGCAGGGGGAGCCGCCTCGCGAGGACTACAACCTGCACCGTGTCCTCTTCACGTGCCACGGGCGCGGCACGCTCGACGCCCACTCGGTCGCCGTGTGGGGGGTGACGGGCTACGTCATGGCGGGCGCGATCGGCGCGGCCACGATCGACACGCTCCTGCTCGGGCGCCAGCGCGTCGCCGGCGGCCTGGCCCCGGCGACGGCGGTGGTCGGCGCGCGCCGGCTCCTGAACGAGATGATCGCCGAGGGCGTGTTCGGGACTCCGAAGACGCTGATCGCGTAGGGCGCTCCCTTGACCTACGCGTCGGCGAACGGGCCGACGGTCATGTACTTGAAGCCGGTGTCGACCGCCAGCGTGACGATCACGGCGTCCGGTCCGAGACGCTCGGCGAGGCGGTGCGCCCCGACCACGTTCGCGCCCGTCGAGATGCCCGCGAAGATCCCCTCTTCGCGCGAGAGCCGGAGCGTCATCTCGAGCGCCTCGTCGTCGCCGATCGCCTCGACGTAGTCGACCCGGTCCGGATCCCAGCGGGGGACGATGAACCCGGTCCAGCCCTGAATCAGGAACGGTCCCGGCTCGCCGCCGCTGATCGCCGCCGACCCCGCCGGCTCGTGCGCCTGAACGACGACCCCTCGAGGCCTGAGCGCGTCCGACACGCCCATCAGCGAGCCGCCTGTCCCGATGCCGTGGCAGAACGCCGTCACCCGTCCCCCGCTCTGCTCCCAGATCTCCCGCCCGAGCGTGTCGCGAAAGGCGGCAACCACGTACGGGTTCCTGAACTGGTCGGTGGCGTAGTGGCCCGGCTGCTCCGCGAGCTCCTCGGCGCGGGCCATCATGGCGTGGATGTCCTCCGCGGTCACCTTCGGTGGGCCCTCGACCGAGGGAACGACGTCGAGCTCCGCTCCCAGCGCCCGCATCAGCTGGAAACGCTCCCGCGAGAAGCAGTCGGCAATCACGATCAGGGCGCGGTAGCCCTTCGCGCGGCACACGAGCGCGAGCGCGGGCCCAGTGCTGCCGCCCGTGTACTCGACGACGGTGTCACCCGCAGCGAGCAGGCCGTCGCGCTCCGCGCCCTCGATCATCGCGAGCGCCATCCGGTCCTTCATCGACCCGGTCGGGTTGAAGTACTCGAGCTTCAGCCAGAGCTCGGCCCCGTTGGCAGGCACGCAGCGCCGCAGGCGAACGAGCGGCGTGTTCCCGATCGTCTCGAGGATCGACTCCACGCGGCAATCTTCTCCCACCCTGCCGTCGCCCGGCAACTTGACATGACTATGATCCACGGGTTATAAAACTACGCTCCATAGTCTTGGGCAGCAGAGGAGGCGGCGATGATCCTGGTCACTGGAGCGACGGGGAACGTCGGGTCGGAGGTGGTTCGGGAGCTCGGAGCGCGCGGTGCGCTCGTGCGCGCCCTCGTGCGCGATCCGGACCGCGCTCGGGACCAGCTCGGCAGCGAGGTCGAGCTGGTCGTCGGCGACTTCTCGCAGCCGCGCTCCGTTCGCCGCGCGATGGACGGTGTCCGGTCGGTCTTCCTCTCGAGCGCCGACGGTCCGGACAAGGTGGTGCACGAGACAACCGTCATCGACGCCGCGGCCGGCGCAGGCCTGCAGCTGATCGTCAAGCAGTCGACGATCGGAGCCGAGATCGGCTCGCCGGTTCCGTTCTGGGACGCACACGGCCGGATCGAGCGGGTGTTGCACTCGTCGTCCGTTCCGGCGGTGATCCTCCGCTCCGGCTTCTCGATGGCAAACCTGCTCGCTTCCGCCCCGGCGGTGGCAGCGGGCGGGCAGCTCTTCGCACCCGCGGGTAACGCGAGGATCGCGATGATCGACCCGCGCGACGTCGGGGCCACGGCCGCAGCCGTCCTGAGCGAGGATCAGCAGGGGAGTCGCACGTACACGCTGACGGGCCCCGAGGCGATCTCGTACGAGCAGGTCGCGGCGTGCCTCTCCGAGGCGACCGGCCGGCCGGTCGAGTTCGTCGACATCCCGGCGGAGGCCGCCAGGGGAGCGGCGCTCGAGGCCGGGATGCCGAGCTGGCTCGCCGACGGTCTCGTCGCGGTCTTCGCCGCCCTGAAGGCAGGTGCGGCCGAGCAGGTGACCGACACGGTGCAGGCACTGACGGGCCGGCCGGCCCGGACGTTCGCGGACTTCGCCCGCGATCGCGCCACCCTCTTCGGGGCCTCTACGACGGCCGCGTCCCGAGCGTGACCTCGACCGTGATCTCCGCGCCGTCCCGCCAGACCGTGAGCGTCACCCTGTCACCGGGCCTCCTCGCGTCGATCGCCGCGACGAGCTCGTCGGCCGAGCCGATCGCCGTTCCGTCGAGGGCGGTGGCGACGTCGCCGTCCGACGTGTAGGGCTGGCCGTTCACCGTCTGGCTCGAGCCTCCCGCGCGGAGACCTGCCGCGGCGGCCGGGCTCCCCACCTGGATCGAGGCGATCTGGGCGCCCCGGGGCAGTCCGAGCGCGTCGGCGGCGGTCTGGTCGACGGTCGCCACCGAGACGCCCAGGTACGCGTGCTCGACCGGCTCGCCGGCGATCAGCTGCGAGGCGACCTGCTTCACCGTGTCGATCGGGATCGCGAAGCCAACGCCGTCGTTTCCACCCGAGTTGCTCGCGATCTGCGCGTTCACGCCGATCACGTCCCCGGCCGCGTCGAGCAGCGGGCCGCCCGAGTTGCCCGGGTTGATGGCCGCGTCGGTCTGGATCGCGTCGATGATCGGGTAGCCGTTCGGCGCGTCGACCGACCGCCCCAGCGCGCTGACGATCCCGGAGGTGATGCTCCCCTCGTAGCCGAAGGGGCTCCCGATCGCCAGCACCGGGTCGCCGACGCTCACGCTCCCGGAGCTGCCGAGCGCGAGCGGCGTGAGCTCGCCCGCCGGAATGTCGACCTCGATCACCGCGATGTCGGTCGAGGGGTCCTCGCCGACGAGCGTCGCCTGTGCCTGCTCGCCGCTCGAGAAGGTGACCGTGATCTCCTCGGCGCCGCTCACAACGTGCTCGTTAGATCGGAAGAGC
>JBBILK010000374.1:3322-3605 GCA_037444965.1 Actinomycetota bacterium
CGTACTCGGTCGACAGGTTGATCGAGTCGATGATGTTGCCGCCGTCGTCGAGCACGAACCCGGAGCCCTCGGCTTGCGTGCGCTGCTCGCCGAACGGGCCGGAGCTGCTCCCGGCGACGGTGATCTCGACGACGCCGGGCGCCGCGCGCTCGTAGATCTCGCCGATCGTCGAGGTCGTGGTGGCGAGCGTGACGGGCTCGGTCACGGCGCGCTCCTGCGAGGCCGTCGGCGGCGCGGAGTCGCCGTTGGTCAGAAGGAGCGCTCCGGCTGCGAGGCCGGCGCC
>JBBILK010000375.1:0-3599 GCA_037444965.1 Actinomycetota bacterium
GCCACCGCCCGGCCGTTCACCCCGCAGCCCACGATCCCGGCCGCGCCGGCGCCGGAGACGGCGAGAGTCTCGGCGGCGAGCACGGCGGCGCCGCCCGTGCGGAGAGCGGTGACGGCGGCCGCGTCGAGCAGCGCCTCGAGCTCGCCCGTGCGCGTGTCGGAGAGGAGGACGATCCCGCTCACCGTCGGCAGGCCCCGCGCCGGGTTCCCTGGGAAGGAGGTGACCCACTTGAGCACCGCGTGCCCGGCGCCCGCCGCAGGCATGGCCCGGAAGTCTCCGTCGGGCGGAGCCTCGAGATAGACCTTCGAGGGCATCGTCCAGGTGCCCCGAGCGTGCTCCACGAACGCGCCCCGCACCGCCTCGACGGCCTCGCCGGGGGAAAGGGCGGCCAGGACGTGCCGCGCGGCGAAGACGGGAACCGTCAGGCCGGCTCCTCGAGCGCCTTCGCGTAGGCCTCGAACGCCCGCTGGCGCCGCAGGCAGTCCTCGAGCTGTGCTTCGAGCTCGGCGATCCTGGCTTCGAAGCGCGCCATCGCGTCGTCCGGCGGGCGCGGCTGGGCGAAGCCGATCTCGCGGAGGAAGTCGCGGTCGGCAGGATCCATGGCGGCGAAGGCGGCCTCGTCGACCCGCCAGGCCTCGGCGTCGCGGACGGTCGGCTCCAGCCGCTGCCTGAGCGCGGCCTCGCGCTGGCGCTCGAACTCGAGCGAGTCGAGCGCCTCCTGGCGCCGCCGCGCTCGTGCGATCTCTTCTCTGCTCGCGCTCACGCCGGTAAGCTCGGATCCGCGATCCGCACCGGCGCATGATCTCAGAGGAGGTGCCTGCCCGCATGGCCGACCTCGTCCTCTACAACCATCCCGTGTCGTCGAACGCCCTCAAGGCGCGCTTCCTGCTCGCCGAGCTCGAGCTCGACTACGAGGCGCTGCACGTGCCCTTTTCCTGGCCGCGGCCGGAGGCGTACACGGCCTTGAACCCGTTCGGGCGGATTCCGACGCTCGTCGACGGCGACCTCGTCCTGCCCGAGTCGAACGCGATCCTCCGCTACCTCGCGCACCGCCAGGAGCGCTACGACCTGTTCCCGCTCGACCCCGGCGACCGCGCTCCCGTGGACTACGCGCTCGACGCCTGGTCGACCCAGGTGCGCCCGGCACTCTCACCGCTCGAACGGGCCGCGATCTTCCACCGTGACCTGGAGACGGGCGGCGGGAGCTGGGAGGAGGGCGATCCCGAGGCGATCGAGGCCGCGCGGCCGCGCGCCGAGGAGCTGCTCGACTGCTTCGAGCGGCTCGTCGCCGACAACGGAACCGTGCTCGGCCGTGTCACGATCGCGGATTTCGCCGTCGGGCCGGTCCTGTGGCGGACGCTCCGCCTACCGCTCGACTTCGGCCACTGGCCGAAGCTGGCACGCCTCCGCGACGCGATCACGGCCCGGCCTTCGTTCCAGGCGGCCGGGCCGGCCGGCTGACGCTACTCGAGCGCGGGCTGCGGCGCCGCCCGCCGCTGCAGGATCCACAGCGCCGGGACGATCGCGAGACCCGCCGAGCCGACGGCCAGCGCAGTCACTCCGAGCTCGTTCAGCGCGACGCCCCCGACGAGCGCGAGCGCGGCGCCCGTGAAGGCGCCGAGCTGGTCGGAGAAGCCGAGCAGCTTCCCGCGCTCGCGCGGCTCGGTGCGGTCGACGAGCTCGGCGCTCGCCGCGACGTACGAGAAGTTCCAGCCGAGGCCGAGCCCGAACAGGAACACCGCCGTCGCCCAGACGCTCTCGGAGGTGAGCAGCCCGAGGCAGGACGCCGACATGATCGCGAGGCCGCCGACGAGCGCCGGCATCCGTCCGATGCGGTCGACGAGGGTCCCGACGACGAGCACGAGGGCGTACATGCCGAGCACGTGCGCGCCGATCACCGGGAACACGTCCGACTGGTGATGCTGGTGGTGGTCGACGATCACGTAGCCGGAGAGGTTCATCACCGCCACCATCACCGAGAAGCTCGCGAGCGCGGCAACGAGCGCGGGAGCGACACCGGGCCGGCGCACGAGCACCCGCAGCGGGGTGTTCGTCGCCGGCTGCTCGGCGCGCGCAGGCGGGGTGATCAGCTCGGCGATCCGGCGGGGATCCGGCCGCACGCAGACGACGAGGAGCAGGCCGGCGAGCATGAAGCCCGAGGAGGCGAACCACGGCACCGCGAGCTCCTCGGGCGCGAGGTGACGGCCGGCGAAGAGCGGGCTGAACACGGCGGGGCCGAGGATCGCCCCGAACACCGCTCCGACGAGCACGTACGCGATTCCCCGCGCGCGCCGCGACGGCTCGACGAGGTCGCCGCCCGCGGCGCGGACGAGCCCGATCGTTCCCTGGGCGGCGCCGAGGACGACGAAACCGATCAACACGAGCGGGATCGAGACGGACCGGGCACCGAGCCCGGTCACGATCGCTCCCAGCGCGCCGATCGCGAAGCCGGTCGCGATCACCGGTACGCGCCCGAAGCGGTCCATCGCCCGTCCGGCCTGGCCGGAGGCGATCGCGGCCGAGACGAGGAAGATCGCCGGCCCGAGTCCGAGCAGGCCCTCGACGCCGGTCACGAGCACGAACGTGAGCGACGAGATCGCCGCCACGAGCTGGAACATGGCCGACAGCGCCGTCATGCAGAGGGCGAGCAGGACCGTGTTGCGGCGGATGTGCAGGTCCGGCGTCACGTCTTGCATAGTGCACGCACTATGACAAGCCGTGACCCCGTGATCGTCGACGCGCACCTGCACGTGGACGACATCCCCGCGCTCGGGTGGAAGCTGGAGGCCGAGCTCTGCGTCCGCCGGCTCGACGAGGCGGGGATCGACAGGGGCGTCGTGATGACGATCGTGGACGCGCCCGAGGTGAACCCGGACGCGGTCGAGATGATCGCGGCGGCGGTCGCCGAGCACCCGGACCGGCTCTGGGCCTACGCGCGGATCCACCCCTGGTACGGGGACGAGGCGCTCGCCCTGCTCGAGCGGGCCTTCGCGCTCGGCTTCAAGGGCCTCAAGCTGCACCCCGTCTCGACGATCGCGCATCCGTCCGGCGAGGACACGCTGCGGCTGATCCGGGCAGCCGCGGCGCACTCGGCGCCGACGCTCTTCCACTGTGGCGACGAGCCGATGACGACGCCGCTCGCGATCGCGGCGGCCGCGGAGGCGTGCCCCGAGGCGACGATCGTCCTCGGCCACATGGGCGGCTACTTCCACGTCGACGAGGCGATCGAGGTGGCGGAGCGCTTCGAGAACCTCCTGCTCGAGACCTCGGCGATGCCCTACCCGGCGAAGATCCGCGAAGCGGTCGCACGCCTCGGCCCGGAGCGGGTCGTCTACGGGAGCGACGGCCCGGTCTGCTCGCCCCGGATCGAGGTCGAGAAGGTACGTCTGGCGAGGCTCTCGCCCGATGCCGAGCGGCTCGTCCTCGGCGCGAACGCGCTCCGCCTGCTCGAGGCTGTCCGGTGATCGTCGATTCGCTCACCTTCCTCGGCGAGTCGCTCTTCGGCCCGCGCGCGACGGCCGCCGAGCTGCTCGCCGTCCTCGACGAGCTCGAGGTCGAGCGGGCCGTCGTCTGCCCCGCGCGGCCGCGCGGCTACCGGC
>JBBILK010000376.1:0-3591 GCA_037444965.1 Actinomycetota bacterium
GACGACGTGACGCCGGAGATGGACTGCTACAAGGACGAGATCTTCGGCCCGGTTCTCTCCGTCGTGCGGGTCCCGACCTACGACGAGGCCGTGCGCCTGGTCAACGAGAGCCCCTACGGGAACGGCACCGCGATCTTCACGCGCGACGGCGGCGTCGCCCGCCGGTTCCAGTTCGAGTGCAACGCCGGCATGGTCGGGATCAACGTGCCGATCCCCGTTCCCGTCGCCTATTACTCGTTCGGGGGCTGGAAGGCCTCGCTCTTCGGCGACTCGCACGCCTACGGCCCCGAGTCGATCCACTTCTACACGCGCGGCAAGGTCGTCACGAGCCGCTGGCCCGACCCGGCCACGAGCAAGGTCGACCTCGGCTTCCCGCAAACCCGGTAACGGGGGAAACGCGAGGGTTGCCGGGACGCAAACCGCTGGCTAGGCTCCGCGAGTGGGCCTCAGGGCCAGGCTCTCCCCCGCCGTCTACGACTGGTTGGGCGCCGGCTGGGAGAAGAAGCACGGCGAGGAGTTCCGCGGCCGGCTCCTCGCCCGCGCGCGGGGGCGGGTGCTCGAAGTCGGCGCCGGAACCGGCTTCAACCTCCCCCACTACCCCGTAATCGACGAGCTCGTGATCACCGACCCGTCGGAGTGGATGCTGCGCCGGGCCGAGCGCCGTGCATCCGAGCTCGGACGGCCGGTCACGATCGTCCGCGCGCCCGCGGAGTCGCTCCCGTTCGAGGACGGCCGGTTCGACACCGTCGTCTCCACATGCGTTCTCTGCAGCGTGCACGACCAGCGCGAGGCGCTCCGCGAGATCGAGCGGGTACTGCGCCCCGGCGGCCAGCTGCTCTTCGGCGAGCACGTCCGCTCGGACGACCCGAAGCGCGCGAAGTGGCAGGATCGCCTGGAAGGCGCCTGGAAGGTTCTCGCCGACGGGTGCCACCCGAACCGGGACACCCTCGCCGCGATCGAGGCGAGCGGGTTCGAGCTCGCCGAGGTCGAACGGAGTGAGCTGCCGGGGGTTCCGTCCCTCGTCCGCCCGCTCGTCAGGGGGCGGGCGGTCGCGCCGACGGGCTGACGCGCCGTCAGAGCCCGGCGAGCTTCCGCGCGTACGCGACCGCGGACGAGGCGTCGTACGAGCGGAGGATCATCAGCTTCTCGGCTTCGAGCGAGCCTTCCGCGTGGATCGCGAGCACGCTCTGGTAGCCCGCGTACTCGCGGGCGAGCAGGTCCGAGGCGAGGTTCATGAGCGCCATCCGCTCGGCCGCGGGCGTCGCGCCGGCGAGGTACTTCTCGAGGTAGGGGCGGATCTCGTCCGAGCGCCAGTCGGCGCCGCCCGGCCCGGTCGCGAGCAGGCCGCCGGCGATGTCGATCACGTGCTCGACCGCCTTCCCGTACTCGCGCGCAAAGGTCCACTTGGCGATGTTCGTCGTCATCGGGTCGGGGTACGCGATCCCGGTCGGCTCGTCGACGCGGAAGCGGTCGGCCGCGAGGTGCGTGAGCCCGCGGACGGTCTCCGCGTAGCCGATCAGCGCGACGAGCTTGTCGCGGACGTGCGAGGCTCGCGTGATCCCGTTCGCCTCGGCGAGCGTCATCGCGAGACCGACGAACGCGTCGACGAGCGGGAGCTTGTACGAGACGGCCGTGAAGCGGTGGTACTCGACGAACTGGAGCGCGAGCTGGCCCGCCCGCCGGGTGTCGCCGTCGAGGAAGATCCGCTCGGCCGGGACGAAGACGTCGTCGAAGACGGTCAGCGTCTCGATCATCTTGTGCCGCGAGGAGACCGGGCGCGTCCAGGGGTCCGGATCCGCGTGCAGGAAGTCGGAGCAGAAGAGCTTCAGGCCGGGCGTTGCGACCGGGACGGCGAAGGCGATCGCCCAGTCCTCCTCGCCCTCGGCCATGGCCTTCGTCGGAAGCACGATCACCTCGTCGACGTTCGGCGTGCACGAGGTGTGGATCTTGGCACCGCGGACGACGACGCCGTCCGGCCGCCGCTCCACGACCCGGACGTAGAGGTCCGGGTCGGCCTGGCCGCTCGGCCCCTTCGAGCGGTCCCCCTTGACGTCGGTTTGCGCGACCGCGAGCGCGAGGTCGCCGTCACGGCAGTGCTGGTGGTACGCCTGTACCCGCTCGAAGCCCTCCGTTCCGTGCGTCACTCGGTGGAGCGCGAAGAGCGCGTCCGTCCCGATCTCCTTGACGAGCACCACGAGCGTGTCCCCGTAGCCGGTCGCCCGCTCGATCAGGAGCGAGCGCCGCCGCAGGTCGGAGCCGTCTCGCGGAAGGTGGTAGTAGGTGGAATGCCCGTCCGTGACGGCCAGCTCGCGGTACTCCGGCTCCTCGGCGAAGGCGAAGTCGAGCGCCCCGTGGCGGGCGGCGATCCCGAGCTCGGGATGGGCGACGACGTCCGCGACGCGCTCGCCGCGGTAGTAGACCTCGCGGCCGTCGCGAAGCCCCGCCAGGTACTCGTCTTGCGTTCGCACGTTTCCCTCCTCGGCTTGCGCTTGCGTATCCCGGCCGCGGGCGCGAGCATACCGGCCGACCCACCGAAAGGAGTCGAGATGCCGTACGAGATCAAGCTGCTCGACCTCATCGACATCGAGCTCGAGTCGAGCTTCCTCGTCCTCGCCCGGAACATGGGAGTGAGAACCCGGGTGAAGACGTGGGGGTACCTGATCCTCGGCGGCAGCGACCCGATCCTGGTCGACACGGGCGCCAGGGACGCGGCGATCATGGAGCGCCTCGGCATGACCGGGTACATCACCGAGGAGATGCGGCTCGAGAACCAGCTCGCGAAGCACGGCCTCGCGCTGGACGACGTCCGCTGGATCCTCCACACCCACCACCACATCGACCACGCGGGGCAGGACGAGCGCTTCCCGAAGGCGACCGTGATCACGAACCGCCGCGAGCTCGAGTTCTCCGCCTCGGGCATCATGGGCGGCCAGTACCCGCCCGAGTACGTGAAGCACCACATCGACCGCCTCCACACCCCGGGCGCGCTGCGCCTGCTCGACCTCGAGCTCTCCGGTCCGGACGAGATCTTCCCCGGGATCGTCTGCGAGGCGGCCGGCGGCCACACCGACGGCTCGATGAACATCCGCGTCGAGACGGCCGAGGGCACAGCCTGCATCTGCGGCGACGTCATCTACGACATCCAGAACCAGATCGTCGACCCGATCTACCAGGTGCTCGACTACGAGCCGCAGTCGACCGGGAACCAGTCGACCTCGAAGCGGCAGGAGCGGGCGGCGATCAAGAAGGCCCTGAACTCCGGCACCTTCGTGCTGCCGATCCACGACTGGCCGGCCCGGGTGAGCCACGGGCGGATCGTGTCCCGGCTCGTCGGCGACTCGGTGCCCGGTCCCGAGCAGCCGGTCGACCACAAGACGACGAGTGAGACGCGCGAGATGGGCCTGGGGGTGTCGCAGTTTTGGGTGTAAGCCCTCGCAACCGCTTCCAGGGCCGGGTGGCGCTCGTCAGCGGCGGCGGGCGAGGGATCGGGCGCGCGATCGCGCTCGCCCTCGCGGCGGAGGGCGCGGCCGTCGCGGTCGCCGCCCGGACGCGCGAGCAGTGCGAGGCCGTCGCCGCAGAGCTCGGCGACCG
>JBBILK010000377.1:0-3569 GCA_037444965.1 Actinomycetota bacterium
TGGCGCGAGGATCTCGAGCCCGGGCCGCCGGTTCCCGCTCTGGAGCTCGCAGCCCCGCTGGACGATCCGCTGATCCCTCCCGCCGCCCGGGACGAGGCCGGTTGGACGCAGCAGGAGGTCGAGGTCGTCGCGCTCTCCGACACGCACCTGATCGCCGCGACGCAGCCGGTGAGGTGGCGGTTCGCGAGCGAGACTCCGGTGCAGGCCGCGGCCGGTGGAGTCTCGTTCCAGCCGCAAGGCCTCACCCAGGGTGAGCGCTACACGGTCTGGAGCTACGTCGCCGCCCCGAAACCGGGCGAGCTCGCGAAGCTCCCGCCCGAGTACCCGCAGACGTTGCTCTCCTTCCTCGAGGTCGTTCCGGACGTCCGCTTCCCGGTCTTCGGCTCGAGCAGGCGCGACCGCGCCGTCCGGAGGATCTTCGCCGAGCGCTCGTACGACGCCCTCCTCCAGCAGTACGTCCCGCTCTACGAGCAGGCGCGCGAGCTCGTGGGCGACGCGACGAGCCCGTACGTCGCCGCCGCGACGCTCGAGGCGTGGTTCCGCCGTGAGGGCGGGTTCGCCTACAACGAACAGCCGCCGCAGGCGGTCGGCGCCGTCCCCCCGCTCGTCGACTTCGTGCTACGCACGAAGCAGGGCTACTGCCAGCACTACGCGGGAGCGATGGCCGTGATGCTGCGCCTGCTCGGAATTCCCGCCCGGGTCGCCGCCGGGTTCACGAGCGGCGAGTACAACCGCGGCCGCGGCGAGTGGGTCGTCACCGACCACAACGCTCACACCTGGGTCGAGGTGTGGTTCCCGGAGTACGGCTGGCTGCCGTTCGATCCGACTCCGGCGAGGGGTGAGCTCGCCGGCGCGTACTCGTCCGCGAACCCCGACTTCGGAGCGGGCGGCCTGAACGCGATCGGGATCGCCCCCGGGGCGCTCTCGCCGCTCCTGCGCGAGCGGCTCGGGCGCGCCTCCGCCGGGGCGTTGTCGGGCGGGTCGAGCAGCTTCTCGCCGGCGCAGCAGGGCGACGGGCTCGGCATCCCCGAGCTGACGATCATCTCGATCGCCTCCGCGCTCGCCTTCGTGCTCCTCGTCAAGCTCGCCCGCCGCGAGCTGCGCTTCCGCCGCCGCGACCCCCGCAGCGTCGCCACGGCGTGCCGGCGCGACCTCGTCGCGTACCTCGCCGACCAGGGCGTCACCGTCTCGCCGAGCGTCACGCTCGAGGAGCTCGGTGCGTTCCTCGAGCGGCGCTACCGGGTGAGCGCGTCCTACTTCGTGGCGGCCGTGGACGCGGCTCGCTTCGGCCCACCGGATGGTGCCGGCGAGGCCGCGGGGCGGGCCCGGAGGGAGCTCCGCGAGCTTCGCCGCGGCCTGCGGCGCGGAATCGCGAGGGGCAGCAGGATCCAGGGCGCGTTCAGGCTGCGCTCGCTGACCGTCTAGCCGGTGGAGGCGGTCGTGATCGCCGCGGGCGAGGGGCGGCGCCTGCGGCCGCTGACCGAGCGCTGGCCGAAGGCGCTGCTCCCGATCGACCGAAGCCCCGTGCTCTCGCTCGTCCTCCGAGGGCTCGCCGCGGCGCCGGTCGAGCACGTCACGATCGTCGTCGGCCACCTCGGGGAGCAGATCGTGGCGCTCGTCGGGGACGGAGCGCCGTTCGGGATCGAGGTGGCGTACGCGCGGCAGCCCGAGCCGCTCGGCTCGGCGGACGCCGTCCGCCGCGCGGTCGCGGCCGGGGCGAAGCCGCCGCTGCTCGTCACCGCCGCCGACACGGCCTACCGCCCGGACGACCTCGCCGCGGCGGCGTCGGCGTTCAAAGCCTCCGGGGCGGACGGCGGCCTCGGCGTGCGGCCCGTCCCGGCCGCAGAGCTCGCCGAGCGCTCCTGGGTCCGGGTCGAGCACGGCCGGGTCGTCCGGGTGCTCGAGAAGCCCGCCGCGACCGGCTCGCTCCCGGGTCCGCCGCTCGCGGCGGCCCCGCTCTGGCTGCTCGGCTCCAGGCTCGTCGCGCTGCTCGATACGGTCGACGGACCCCCGTTCCAGCTCGCCGACGTCTTCCAGCACGCGATCGACCGGGACGACCGCGTCGTCGCGCTCGAGCTCGGGCCGACGCGTGACCTGACACGGCCCGAGGACCTCGTCCGGCACAACTTTCCGTATCTTTGAGGATGTGTCCGAGACGTACCGGCTCTACCAGCAGGGACAGCGTCACCTTCGAGCGGGCCTGGCGGCCCAGGCGACCGTCGCGCTCGAGAAGGCGAAGCGGCGGGAGCCCGGCAAGGCCTCGATCCGGGAGGCGCTCGGGATCGCGTACTTCCGCATCCACCGCTTCACCGAAGCCGAGCGCGAGTTCCGGGCCGTCCTCGACATCTCCCCCGTCAACGACTACGCGCACTTCGCGCTCGGACGCTGCCTCGAGAAGCAGGGCCGCCCCGCCGAGGCGGCCGGCCACTACAAGCTCGCCCGCTCGCTGCGGCCCGGTCGCGACGAGTACGACGAGGCGCTGTCGGCGCTCGAGAGCAGCCGCTGATGGGCGCGTACGAGCGGCTGGCCGGGCTCCCGCTCGAGGTCGAGGGATACCGGCTCGAGCGCCGGGAGATGGCCGTCTCGAGCGGCTTCACCCGCGTCACGACCACGGTCGTGCTCGTGGGCGGAGGTCTCGAGGGGCGCGGCGAGGACGTCACCTACGAGGCGGAGGATCACGACGGCTTCCCCCGGCTCGAGCTCGCCGGTCGTCACACGATCGGGAGCTTCTCGGCCGGGCTCGAGAGCGTCGATCTCTTCCCGGCCAGACCGCCGAAGTGGCCTGCCTCGCCCGACTACCGCCGCTGGGCGCTCGAGAGCGCCGCGCTCGACCTCGCGCTCCGCCAGGCGGGAGCCTCGCTCGGCGAGGTGCTCGTCCGCCTGTACCGGCCGGTCCGCTTCGTCGTCTCGACCCGCCTCGACCCCCGCGAGTGGCTCGCCGTCGATCCCGAGCTCGAGTTCAAGCTCGACCCGACCTCCGAGTGGGAGCGCTCGTACATGGAGGCGCTCGCGCGCACCGGCCGGATCCGCGCGCTCGACTTCAAGGCGTACTACACGGGCACGATCGTCGACCAGGCGCCCGACCCGGTGCTCTACAAAACCTGCGCCGAGCTCTTTCCCGACGCCGTCCTCGAGGACCCGGCCTTCACGGACGGGACGGTCGAGGCGCTCCGCGGGGCGGAGGGCCGCCTCTCCTTCGACGCGCCGATCCACTCGCTCGCCGACGTCGACGCGCTCCCGGTCTCGCCTCGCCACCTGAACATCAAGCCCTCGCGGTTCGGCTCGCTCGCACGCCTGCTCGAGACGATCGAGGCGTGCGATGGCCGCGGCATCGCGATGTACGGTGGCGGCCAGTTCGAGCTCGGCGTGGGGAGGGGGCAGATCCAGGTGCTCGCGAGCCTCTTCTACGCGGACGGCCCGAACGACGTGGCGCCCGGCGGCTACAACGAGACGGAGCCGCGCACGGGGCTGCCGCGGAGCCCGCTCGAGCCCCCGGCGCGCCCGGTCGGCTTCTCCTGGGAGGACGCAGCGTAGAGCAGGACCTCGCTCGCGGGGCGATCAACGTCGGC
>JBBILK010000378.1:0-3552 GCA_037444965.1 Actinomycetota bacterium
GACCGCGGGCGAGCCCGCGACCTTCCGGCCGGCGGCCAGCGCCGTCCGGGCGCGGCGCGCGCGCAGCCCGATGCTCATGCGCCGCCGCTCTCGCCCCCAGCCGGGCCGCCGGCCGGGGAGCGGCGCCTCGCGCGTGTAGAAGGGCCCGATCAGCTCGTCGAGCTGCGACCAGAAGCGGACGAAGCGAAGGTAGGCGTCGGCGTCGCGTGGCGAGACGGAGCGAATCGACTCGGCCGTCTCCTCGACGCTTCGGTGGATGAAGATCGCCTTCCCGTCAGGGAACGGCATGAAGTAGAAGGGGTCGTTCGGGATCAGCTCCAGCCCGTGCTGCTCCAGCCGGAAGTCGCGGTAGACGGGCTGCTCCGTGAAGCCGAGCAGCTCCACGGCGCCGGGGTTGAACGTGAACTCCGGCAGCTCCGGGATCATCGCCTCGCTCGTGCCGCAGCCGCCGACGATCGAGCGCCGCTCGCAGACGAGGGTTCTCGCTCCCGCCCGGGCGAGGTACGCGGCGCAGGTGAGCCCGTTGTGGCCGCCTCCGACGACGACGACGTCGACGTCCACGCCTACTCCCCCAGCAGCTCGAACAGGCAGAGCGCGTTGCCGTCCGGGTCGTAGACGTACGTCGTCAGCGACGACGCGCCGTCGTCGGTCGTGTACGGGACCGGATCGGACAGCACCTCGACGCCGGCCTCGCGCAGCCGCTCGGCCGCGGCCGTGCTCCCCTTCACTCCGAGCGCGACGATCGCCGTTCCCGGCTCGTGCAGGCCGCGGCGCGGAGAGCCGGCCGCCTTCGGCCGCAGGTACTCGATCAGCTCGAGGTGCGTCTTACCGTCGGGCGCCTCGAGGTACACGACCTCGATCTGCGCTCCCTGAATGCCGCAGACCTGCTCGTGGTAGCGGTCCCAGCGCTCTCGCTCCGCCGGTGGCGGCAATCGCGCCGAGACCCGGAAGCCGAGCAGGTCGCAGTAGAAGCGGAGCGAGCGCTCGAGGTCCGAGACGGCGAGGGCGGTGGGAAGGACACTGGAGATCACGGCGGCTCCAATCGTCGGTCAGGGAATGACTGCGGCCCGGCCCTCGATCCTGCCGGCGCGCAGGTCGTCGAGGGCGTCGTTGATCCGCTCCAGCGGGTAGGTCTCGAGCCGGCCGGTGAGCAGCCCGGCCTGCGCGATGCGAACGACCTCCTGGAGGTCGGCGATCGTCCCGGCGACCACGGGCGTCAGCGAGGCCTCGGGGGCGAGGCTGGAGAAGCTGAACGGAACCTGCCCTCCGGCCAGCCCGAGCAGCGCGACGAGCCCGCGCCTGCCGACGACCCGCGAGGCGAGCGCGAGCGAGTCGTCGCTGCCGACGAAGTCGATCACCGCCCCCGCGCCCCGGCCGTGCGTCAGCTCGAGCACCTCGGCGGCGGCGCTCTCGCCGGCGAGTACGCCGTGGCCGGCACCGAGCTCCCGCGCCAGCTCGAGCTTCTCCCCACGAGCGTCGACGGCGATCGTGGTGGCGCCGGTGAGCGCCCGGACGAACTGAATCGCGTACTGGCCGAGGCCGCCCGCGCCGATGACGACGCAGCTCGAGCCGCCGGGCAGGTACGGCTGCACGCGCTTGACGGCGGCGTACGAGCACAGCGCCGCACAGCCGAAGGGCGTCGCCGTGAGCGGGTCGAGCTCGCCGAGCGAGACGACGTGCCGCCGGTGCGGGACGAGCACGAGCTCGGCGAAGCCGCCGTCGACGGTCGCCCCGGCCTCGTCGCCTTGCGGGCAGAGCTGCTCGTGACCGGAGACGCACCACTCGCAGTGGCCGCAGCCCCAGCCGACCATCACCACGACCGGTTCGCCCGGCTCGAGGTCGCGCGCGTCCGGGCCGAGCGCCTCGACCCGCCCGGCGATCTCGTGCCCCATCGTCACCGGGAGCCGCATCAGCTCCGCGAACATCCCGTCGAGCACATGGAGGTCGGAGTGGCAGATGCCTGCACCGGTGACGCGGACGAGCACCTGGTCGCCGGAAGGCCCGGGGACCGGGACGTCCTCGAGGCGGAGGCGCCGCTCGCCGCGGTGAAGCCGAGCCGCCCTCACGGGAAGAACCGCTCCCCGAGCTGGCGCTCGAGCGTCAGCCCGTCCGCGTAGATCGCCTGGCGAACGATCCGGCCCTCGCCGTCGAGCTGGAAGACGTCGCACTCGGCGAAGTCGAAGTCCCGGCCCACGACAGCCTCGCTCATCCCCTCGGGCGGCGCCGTCACGCGGCCGCGGATGCGGAGCTCGACGGCGACGCAGGGCCCGGCCCCGAAGACGTTCACGATCTCGCCCCGGTACTCGCCCCACTCGTGGCAGTAGGCGAGCACGTCGCGGATCGCGGCCTTGCCGGACACGGGCTCGGGGAGCAGCGGATCGACGTACAGCGCATCGTCCGCCAGATATCCCAGCAGCTCCTCCCAGCGCGAGTCCCAGAAGGCGGCGAGGTAGCGCCGCACGAGCTCGCAGCCGCCGTTCACCGGATCGTCCCCTGCGAGCGGCGGTCGGCGAGGAAGGCCGCCACGTGGTCCTGAACGCTCGCGCCCCAGTCACCCGCGAGCAGGCCACACCCCGAAGCCTCCACGGGGACGTTCGCCACGAGCGACCAGCCGGGCCCGCGGTGGAGCGCTCGGGCCGCGGCCTGCTGCTGCGCGTCGCGGGAGCTCACGACCGAGAGGCGCGGCAGCCGGCCGCCGGCCAGGTCGTCTCCGACCGGCCCGAGCAGGACGAGCGCCTCGCAGCCCTGGGCCGGGCCCACCTCGAGCGCGGCCCGGGCGGACTCGCCCGCCGCGCCGAGGTAGATGCGCCGGGCGCCGCGATCCCGCGCGAAGGCGAGGGCTGCCGTCAGATCGCCGGCTGTGTGGGCAGGGTCGACGTCGCCGTCCGAGCCGCCGTGCCCTCGCAGGTCGACGGCGAGCACGCTCATCCCGCTGCGAGCGAGACGCCGCCGCAGCGGGCGCCAGGCGTCGATGTCCTCGCCGAGGTCGTGGACGAGGACGGCCCAGTCGGAGCCGGCCTCCTCCAGCTCCCCGCGGAGCACGGCGCCGTCGCGGGCCTCGACTTCCACGGCCTCCGTCATCCTCGTGTCCGCAGTCGCGGGTCGACGAGATCGCGAAGGCCGTCCCCGAGCGTGTTCAGGCCGAGGACGATCAGCACGAGCACCGTGCCCGGGATCGCGACCACCCACAGATTCTGGGCCCAGTAGTTCTGCCCCTCGGCGATGATCTGCCCGAGGCTCGGGGTCGGCGGCTGCGCGCCGACGCCGATGAAGGACGTGCCCGCCTCGGCGATGATCGTGATCGCGACGTAGTACGAGCCGAGCACGAGCGTCGGCCCGAGCACGTTCGGGGCGATGTGGCGAAGCATGATCCGCGAGGAGGGCGCGCCGATCGCCCGGGCCGCCCGGACGAAGTCCTGCTCGCGGAGCTTCAGGGCCTCGCCGCGGATGATCCGTGCGAAGCCCGCCCAGTTGATGAGCGCGATCCCGAGCACCACCGTCGTCAGCCCGGGTGAGAGAACACCCGCCAGGATGATGATGATCAGGATGATC
>JBBILK010000379.1:0-1255 GCA_037444965.1 Actinomycetota bacterium
CGTCGAGAAGCTCGACAAGGACGCGATCCCGAACGCGGTCAACATGCTCGACGCGTACAAGAGCCCGAGCTTCGACCCGGGTCGCGACTACACGATGCCGTGGCAGTCCGGGATGACCGGGATCGGCTTCGACCCGGAGAAGACGGGCGAGCTCACCTCGCTCGAGCAGCTTCTCACCGACCCGAAGCTGAAGGGCAAGGTCACGCTTCTCACCGAGATGCCCGACACGATCGGCCTCATCATGCTCCTGAACGGCGACGACCCGGGAGCCGTCACCGACGAGGCGTTCGACCGCGCGATCGCCGTCGTCCAGGATGCGCTCGACGCGGGGCAGATCCGCCAGTTCACGGGCAACGAGTACGCGGCGATGATGGCCCAGGGAGACGTCTGGGCGGCGATGGCCTGGTCGGGCGACATGGTGCAGCTCCTCGCCGACAACCCGAGCTTCAAGTGGGTCCAGCCCGAGACGGGCTCGATGATCTGGACCGACCAGCTGATGATCCCCAAGGGAGGCGAGGTGTACACGGCCTCCGCGCTCATCAACCACTACTTCGATCCGAAGATCGCAGCCCAGGTCGCGGCCTACATCAACTACATCTCGCCGGTGAAGGGCGCGAAAGAGGAGCTGCTCGCGCAGGATCCCGACATTGCGAACAACGTCCTCATCTTCCCGACCGAGGAGATGCTCGCGAACGCTCACCTCTTCGACGTCGCGGCGGCGAACAACGAGACCTACAAGGAGAAGTTCCAGGCGCTGCTGGGCGCATGAGCCCGGCAGCGTTCGAGGGCGACGGTGACCTTTCTCCACCGGCACCGGTGGCTCACGCCATACCTCCTGCTCGCGCCGGGGTTGGCCTTCCTCGCGCTGTTCTTCCTCGTCCCCCTCTACTACCTGGCGAACACGTCGCTGCAGGAAGAGGTCTCGGACTTCAATTTCGTCTTCAGCTGGGCCTGGAGCAACTACTCGGACTCGATCAGCCAGTTCCACGAGCAGTTTCTCCGCTCGCTTCTCTACGCAGGGATCGCGACCGGGATCGCGCTGGCCGTCAGCTACCCGCTCGCCTACTGGATCGCGATGCGGGGCGGGCGCTGGAAGAACCTGCTCCTGCTCTTCATCGTCGCGCCGTTCTTCGTCACCTACCTGATCCGCACGCTCGCCTGGCTCACGATCCTCTCCGACGACGGGGTCGTGGTCGACGTCCTCCAGTCGGTCGGGATTCTCGCCGAGGATGGGCGCCTGCTCGCCACGTCGACC
>JBBILK010000379.1:1279-2254 GCA_037444965.1 Actinomycetota bacterium
CGGGAATCACGTACAACTTCCTGCCTTTCATGGCGCTTCCGTTGTACGTGTCGATCGAGCAGATCGACCGGAGGCTGATCGAGGCGGCGCAGGACCTCTATGCGAGCAGCGCGAAGGCGTTTCTGCGCGTCACGCTCCCGCTCTCGCTCCCCGGGGTCTTCGCAGGGACGCTCTTGACGTTCATCCCTGCGGTCGGCGACTTCATCAACGCCCAGCTGCTCGGAACGCCGCGCCAGTTCATGATCGGCAACGTGATCCAGTCGCGGTTCCTGCAGCTCGGTGAGTACGGCGAGGCTGCAGCCCTCTCGTTCATCGTCATGGCCGCGGTGCTCGCGCTCGTCTTCGTCTACGCGAAGGTGCTCGGCACGGAGAGGCTGACCGGATGAGCGTCGCCGCGGAGCCGACGCTCCTCCGCCGCCCGCCGCCGGGCGTCCTCGCACGTGCGTGGGCGTTCCTGAAGCACCACACGCTCAACATCTACGGCGTGCTCGCGCTCGGCTACCTGATGCTGCCGATCTTCATCGTCATCGCCTTCTCGTTCAACGACCCGGTCGGGAAGTTCAACTACACGTGGAAGGGCTTCACGCTCGAGAACTGGGCACACCCGACCGGCGCTCCCGGGATCGGCGACGCCATGGCCACGAGCCTGAAGGTCGCGGGCCTCGCGACCCTCGTCGCCACGATCCTCGGAACGCTGATCGCGATGGCGATCGTGCGCTACGGCTTCCGCGGCAGGGGGCTGACGAACCTGCTCATCTTCCTGCCCATGTCCGCGCCGGAGATCGTGCTCGGCGCCTCGCTGCTCACCCTGTTCCTCAATCTCGGCGTGCAGCTCGGCTTCTGGACGATCGTGCTCGCGCACATCATGTTCGACATCTCGTTCGTGGTGGTGACGGTCAAGGCACGGCTGGTCGGGTTCGACCGTCACCTCGAAGAGGCGGCCATGGATCTCTACGCGACCCCGGGCGCGACGTT
>JBBILK010000379.1:2264-3539 GCA_037444965.1 Actinomycetota bacterium
GGCGGGTGACGCTGCCGCTGATCGCGCCGGCGATCCTCGCGGCCGCTCTGCTCGCGTTCGCGCTCTCGATCGACGACTTCGTGATCACGTTCTTCAACGCCGGCATCGAGCAGACGTTCCCGCTCTACGTGTGGGGGGCGGCACGGGTCGGCCTGCCGCCGCAGGTCAACGTCCTCGGCACGATCATCTTCCTCGTCGCCGTCGGTCTGATGGTCGCGAACATCCTCGTCCAGCGGCGGCGCGAGAAGGCGGCGGAGGCGGCGCTCGCGAGCGAGACCGTCTGACCGCCGCGCCGTGGCCCGCGACCCGAAGCACGACGTCCTCTTCGAGCCGATCCGGATCGGCCCGAAGACGCTGCGCAACCGCTTCTACCAGGTGCCGCACTGCACCGGCTTCGGCGTCCACAAGCCGTACTCGCAGGCGGCGCACCGGGGCCTGAAGGCCGAGGGCGGTTGGGCGGGCGTCTGCACGGAGTTCGCGCCGGTCTCGTTCGACTCCGACGAGGCGCCGTACGTCCCGGCGCAGCTCGTCGACGAGAGCGACCTCGCCTGCCTCGCGCCCATGGTCGACGCCGTGCACGAGCACGGCGCGCTCGCGGGGATCGAGCTGACGCATGCGGGCGGGCAGGCGAGCACGGCCGGTTCCCGGTGGGCGCCGCTCGCCCCGTCCCAGATCGCGAGCGACTACAACCCGCACGTGGTCGCGAAGGCGATGGAGAAGGCAGACATCGCGCGCGTCCAGGAGGACTGGGTGCGCGCCGCCCGCAGGGCGGCCTCCGTCGGCTTCGACATCGTCTACGTGTACGGCGGCACGGGCTACCTGCCGACCCAGTTCCTCTCCGCTGCCTACAACAGGCGCACCGACGAGTACGGCGGCTCGCTCCGAAACCGCGCCCGCTTCTGGCTCGAGACGATCGAGCAGGTGCGGGAGGCGGTAGGCGAGGTGTGCGCGATCGCGGTGCGGATCGGCGTCGACCTCGTGCCCGGGCTCGACCCGGAGGAGGCGCTCGAGTTCGTGCGCATGGCCGACCCGCTCGTCGATCTCTGGGACGTCAACGTCGGCACCCTCGCCTCCTGGGCGTACGACTCTGGAGCGTCGCGCTTCTTCCCGGAAGGGCACGAGCTCCGCTGGACGGGGCGTGTCCGCGAGGCGACGGCGAAGCCGATCGTCGGCGTCTCGCGGCTGACCAGCCCGGACCGGATGGCGGAGATCGTCCGCTCCGGCGTCTGGGACGTGATCGGCGCCGCCCGGCCCTCGATCGCCGACCCGTTCCTG
>JBBILK010000380.1:0-3539 GCA_037444965.1 Actinomycetota bacterium
AAGCACATGACCGCGTTCAACTACCGCTTCTACCCGGCGATCGTGCTCGCCAAGGAGATGATCGACTCCGGCGAGCTCGGGGAGATCTACCACTTCCGTGGCCGCTACCACCAGGAGTGGATCATGGATCCCCAGTTCCCGAAGGTCTGGCGGCTCGACAAGCAGGTCGCCGGCTCGGGCGCGCTCGGCGACCTCGGCGCGCACGTGATCGACCAGTCGCGCTACCTCGTCGGCGAGGTCGCGGCGGTCAACGGCGTCCTGCGGACGTTCATCGAGGAGCGCCCGGGCGGCGTCGTCGACGTCGACGACGCGTTCGAGGCGACCGTCGAGTTCGAGAGCGGCGCGATCGGCACGTACGAGGCGACCCGCTTCGCGGCCGGCCGCAAGAACCAGATGCGCTGGGAGATCAACGGCTCGAAGGGGACGCTGCTCTTCGACTCGGAGCGCCAGAACGAGCTGCTCGTGCACATGGTCGGCTCGAGGCCGGGCGAGCACGCGCAGGGCTTCCGGAACGTGCTCGTCTCCGAGGCGTACCACCCGTACTGGCAGCACTGGTGGCCGCACGGGCACATGATCGGGTGGGAGGACAACTTCGTCCACGAGCTCCTCCACTTCCTCACCTGCATCAGGGAGGACACGCCCGTGGGCCCGCGCGGGGCGACGATGGAGGACGGCTACCGCTGTGCCGAGATCTGCGACGCGATCGTCCGCTCGCACGAGACCGGGGCGCGGCAGGAGCTCAGCTTCCGCGGGCTGTGATGTCCTGGAGCGCCGCCGAAGTCGCGCCCGGGATCGTCCGGATCGAGTCGATCCTCGGGCCGCGGCCGTTCTCCCAGTACCTGCTCCGCGGCGAGCGGACGCTGCTCGTCGACTCGGGGGTGAAGGAGACTCCGGGCGAGGTGATCCTCCCGGCGCTCGAGTCGCTCGGCGTCGATCCGGTCGGGCTCGGCTTCGTGCTCGTGACGCACGCCGACGTCGACCACTTCGGCGGCAACGAGGCGATCCGCGCGGCGGCGCCGAAGGCGCTCGTCCTCGCGCACGCGGCCGACGCGCCCTGGATCGAGGACCGGGAGCGGATCATGTGCGAGCGCTACGGGTGGTACGAGCGGTACGGGCTCGGCTACCCCCCGGAGGTGTTCGCCTGGCTTCGCGATGCCATGGGCGCCGAGGTCCCCGTCGACCTGCGGCTCCGGGGCGACGAGGAGATCCGCCTCGGCCCCGAGCTCGCCGTCCGCGTGCTCCATCTTCCCGGCCACTCGGCCGGGCACGTCGGGCTCTGGGAGCCGCGCTCGCGGACGGCGATCGTCCAGGACGCGGTGATGGCGCGCGGGCTGCTCGACACCGAAGGGAACGTCATCCACCCGCCGCCGGTTCCGCACGTCCCGGAGTACGAGCGATCGGCGCGGCTGCTCCAGGAGCTGCGTCCGGAGCGGCTGCTCACGGCGCACTACGACGTGATCGAGGGAGCCGCCGTCGGCACCTTCCTCGACGACACGATCGGCTTCGTCGCCCGCGCGAGGGCCGTCGTGAGACGCGCGCTCGAGCAGGACCCGGCGATCGACCTCCCCGACCTGCTCGCGCTCGGCGACGCGGAGCTCGGGCCGTTCACCTCGATGCCGAACGAGCTCGCGGCGACGCTGCGAAGCATCCTCGAGGAGCAGGGCCGCACCGTCTAGACCACCGACACGCCAAGGAGGTACCGCATGGAACTCGGAATGATCAGCTCCACCTGGCTCGGCACCAAGGTCGGGCTCGAGCAGGGGATCCGTGAGGCGAAGCGGATCGGCTTCGACACGTACGACATCTTCGAAGACCCGCTCGACATCGACGACGCGACGCGGAAGCTGATCAAGGACACGTGCGAGGAGGTCGGCCTGCCGGTCCGGTCCGTCGTGTGCGTCGCCTTCGGCCTCGTCGACTTCAACCCCTCGGTGCAGCGCTTCACGCTCGACCGGATCAAGGCCTACGCCGACCAGGGCGCCTATCTCGGGGCACGCAACATCCTGCTCGTCGTCGGTGAGTACTACTGGGACGGCGAGGTCTTTCCCAATGCGGCGATCTGGGAGATGGCGAAAGAGGCCGTCAAGAACGCCGGCGACTACGCCCAGTCGAAGGGGCTCGAGATCGTCCTCGAGCTGGAGCCATTCGACACCGCGCTCCTCTGCGACGTCGACGAGCTCGCCCGCTTCGTCAGGGAGCTCGACCACCCGGCGGTGCGGGCCAACGCCGACATCTCGCATCTCCACCTCTCGAACGCCTCGTTCGAGGACGTGAAGAAGCTGACCGGCCTGATCGGCCACATCCACCTCTCGGACTGCGACGGGAAGGTGCACGGTGACTTGCCGGCCGGGATGGGCGTGACCCCGATCAGGGAGTACCTGGCCGCGATCCGCGACACCGGCTACGACGGGACCGTCTCGATCGAGCTCGAGTACTCGCCGGACCCGGACAAGATCGTCGAGTGGGCCGAGCAGGCCTACGAGGGCACGGCGGCGATCATGCGCGAGCTCGGCGTCCGCGGGTAGGAGGCTCCGATGGCGGACTTCGATCTCAACACCGGGCCGGACCTGCCGCCCAAGACCGACTACGGCATCGGCTGCATCGGCGCCGGCTTCATCATGCGCGACATCCACCTGGTCGCCTACAACGAGGCCGGCTTCCGCCCGGTCGCGATCGCCTCGCGCACGCCCGAGCACGCGCGCGCGGCGGCCGAGCAGAACGGCGTCGGGACGGTCTACGACACGTGGCAGGAGCTGCTCGACGACGAGCGGGTCGAGATCGTCGACATCGCCTTCCCGCCGGATCAGCAGCTCGGGATCGTGCGCGAGGCGGCCAAGCGGCCGCACGTGAAGGGGATCCTCGCCCAGAAGCCGGTCGCGTTCACGCTCGACGAGGCGGTCGAGATGGTGAAGCTCTGCGACGAGGCGGGAGTCAAGCTGGGCGTCAACCACAACATGCGCTACGACCAGTCGATGCGGGCGCTCCGGACGCTGCTCGACCGGGGCGAGCTCGGCGAGCCCGTGGTGGCGGAGATCGTGATGAACGCCCGCCCGCACTGGCAGGAGTTCATCAAGCCCTACGGGCGGATCGCGCTCCTCAACATGTCGATCCACCACCTCGACGCGTTCCGCTACCTGTTCGGCGATCCGGAGCGGATCCTCGTCTCGGTCAGGAACGACCCGAGCCATGACTTCCCGCACGAGGACGGGATGGCCTTCTACATCCTCGAGTACGCGAGCGGGCTGAGGGCGATCGGGCTCGACAACTGCTACACGTGGGCCGACCACAACATCCAGTGGCGCGTCGAGGGCACCGAGGGGATCGCCAAGGGGACGATCGGCTGGCCCGACTACCCGGCGGGTAGCCCCTCGACGATCGACTGGACGACCCGGGCGATGGAGGGGGCGTGGGAGCGCCCGCGCTGGCAGGAGCGCTGGTTCCCGCAGGCGTTCAAGGGGACGATGGGGCAGCTGATGCGGGCGATCCAGGAGGACGCGGAGCCGGCGATCTCGGGGCGCACGACGCTCGGGACGATGGCC
>JBBILK010000381.1:0-3516 GCA_037444965.1 Actinomycetota bacterium
GTCTACTACGGCCGCTACAACAACCTCGGCGAGGGGCCCGAGATGCTCGCCGGCATGAAGCGCGCCGACGCCGCGATCGACAGGGTGCTCGCGGAGAAGCGGTTCGTCCCGCACGTCGCCCCCTCCGCGCGGCCGCTGTCCGTGCCGACGGGCATCCTCCACCGCTCCGAGCGTCCCGAGTACCCGGTGGCGCGCCGCCCGATCGTCGCGAATGGGCGCTGACGGCAACGGGCGAGACCGGCTCGAGATCCGTCTCGCCGGCTCGGGTGGACAGGGCATCGTGCTCGCCGGGGTGATCCTCGCCGAGGCGGCGATCCTGGCCGGGAAGAACGCCGCCCAGTCGCAGGCCTACGGGCCCGAGTCCCGCGGAGGGCACGCGCGGGCCGACGTCGTGATCGCCGACGGCGAGATCGGCTTCCCCCAGGCGCAGGCCCTCGACGTCCTCGTCGCGCTGACGGAGGAGGCCTGCGAGCGCTTCGCGAAGGACCTCCGCCCGACCGGGCTCCTCGTCGTCGACGCCAGGGCGGTTTGGGAGCCGCCGGCGGGCGAATGGGAGTGCCGGCGGCTGCCGATCGCGGACACGGCGGAGCAGGCGGGGAGCCTGATGGCCGCGAACGTGGTCGCGCTCGGCGCCCTCGCGGAGCTGACCGGCGTCGTCGACGCCGAGACGCTCGAGCGGGCGGTCGCGGCCCGCGTACCGCGCCAGCGCGAGCTCAACCTGCGCGCGCTCGAAGCGGGGCGGCGGCTCGCCGGAACCGAATAGGCTTCGGGCATGACCGAGCTCGTTGCCGCTGCCCGCGAGCACGCGCGCGCCGTGATCAAGCCCGGCGTGGCGCGCTGGGAGAGGGAGGGGCGGTTCCCGCGCGACGCCTCGTCGGCTGCCGCCGCAGCCGGTCTCTGCGGCCTGTTCGCGCCCGCCGAGGCCGGCGGACAGGGACTGACGTTCGCCCAGGGGATGCCGGTGTTCGAGGAGCTCGGCCGGGGCGACGCGAGCTACGCGTTCGCGCTCTCGATGCACAACGCGGTCACGACCGCGATCGCCGTCCACGGCTCGCCGGCCGTCCGCGAGGCGTGGGCGCGGCGGCTGACCTCGGGCGAGGCGCTCGGCGGGTTCAGCCTGACCGAGCCGCTCGCCGGCTCGGACGCGGCCGCGATCTCGACCCGCGCCGAGCCGGACGGCGACGGCTACCGGATCTCGGGCCGCAAGGCGTGGGTCTCGCTCGCGGGCGAGGCAGGCGTCTACGCGCTCGCCTGCCGCACGGGGGAACCGCCGGGCTACCGGGACGTGATGATGGTCGTGCTCCCCGCCGACCGGCCGGGCGTCGACGTCGTCCGCGTCTACGACAAGATGGCCTCGTCGTTCCTCCCGATCGGCGAGCTCGAGCTCGACGGGGTTCCGATCTCGGCCGACGAGGTACTGGCTCCGCCGGGAGCCGGCTTCCAGGCAGCGCTCGGGGCGATCGACGTCGCTCGCGTGGACATCGCCGCGATCGCCGTCGGCCTTTCCGCGGAGGCGCTCGACGTCGCGCTCGCCTACGCCCGGGACCGGCGCATGTTCGGCGGCACGGCGCTCGACCTCGAGGCGATCCAGTTCATGCTCGCGGACGTCGAGACGGACATCGTCGCCGGCCGGCTGCTCTACGCCTACGCGGCCGAGCGGCTCGGCACGCCCGAGGGGACGGTTGCTGCGGCGCATGCGAAGCGCTTCTGCCCGGACGCGGCGCTCCGGGCGGCGATCACGTGCAGCGAGGTGCTCGGCGCCTACGGGTGGCTCAACGACACGCCGCTGCCGCGCTTCATCGCGCTCGCGAAGATGCTGCAGGTCGTCGACGGCACGACCGAGATCCAGCGGGTCGTGATCGCCCGCGAGCTTCGCAGCCGTGCCGAGGCGCTGCGCGGCGCCCAGGCCTGACGGAGAAGGAGAGACGGATGCCCGACTCGGTTCCCATCGGCACATTGCCCCCGCTCGGGGAGGTGCCGCCGAAGATGCTCGCCCAGGTCGTTCGCCAGGACCGTCTCGGCCCGCCGCTGAGCGCCTTCCAGATCGAGGAGATGGATACACCCGAGATCGGGCCGGGCGAGGTGCTGGTCGCGGTGATGGCTTCGGGGATCAACTTCAACAACGTCTGGGCGGCGAAGGGGATCCCGATCGACGTGATCGCCGTGCGCCAGCGGGCCGGCGACCCGCGCGACTTCCACATCGGCGGCAGCGACGCGTCGGGGATCGTCTACGCGGTCGGCGCCGAGGTGACGAACGTGCAGGTCGGCGACGAGGTCGTGATCCACCACGGCTACTGGGACCCGGACGACCCGTGGGTTCAGGCCGGCAGGGATCCGATGATCGCGCCCTCGGCGAAGATCTGGGGCTACGAGACGAACTACGGCTCCTTCGGGCAGTTCTGCGTCGCGCAGGCACACCAGGTGCTGCCGAAGGCCGACCACCTGACCTGGGAGGAGGCCGCCGCGCCGACCCTGGTCGGGACGACCGCCTACCGCATGCTCCACGGCTGGGCCGGGAACGAGGTGCAGGCGGGAGACGTCGTGCTCGTCTGGGGCGGCTCGGGCGGCGTCGGCTGCCAGGCGATCCAGCTCGCGAAGGTTGCGGGCGCGACGCCGATCGCGGTCGTCTCGTCGCCGGACAAGGGCGAGTACTGCGTGGGCCTCGGCGCCGCCGGCTGGATCGACCGCACCGAGTTCGACCACTGGGGGATCCCCCCGCACTGGACGGATGCCGAGGGCCAGAAGGTCTGGACGGCCGCCGCGCGCGAGTTCGGCAAGAAGATCTGGGACATCCTCGGCGAGCGAAGGAACCCGAACATCGTGGTCGAGCACCCGGGCGAGGCGACGATCCCGACCTCGATCTTCGTCTGCGAGGCGGGCGGGATGGTCGTCATCTGCGCCGGCACGACCGGCTACTCGGCGATGGTCGACCTGCGCTACCACTGGGTGCGCCAGAAGCGCCTGCAGGGCTCGCACGGGACGAACGACCCGCAGGCCTACGCCTACAACGAGCTCGTCCGCGCCGGGAAGATCGACCCCTGCCTCGGCCGCCTGCTCACCTTCGACGAGATCCCGCGGGCTCACCAGGACATGGACGAGGGGCACCTCGGCCTCGGCAACGCCGCCGCGCTCGTCGGCGCGCCCGAGCCGGGACTCGGGCGCCGGTAGGGTCAGGACGGAGCCGTCGGCCCGCTGTAGTCGAACGTGGAGGCGTAGGCGCAGCGGCCTGCGAACGCGAACGACAGGGGTCCGGCGCTCGGCTTGCGGGCCCACGGGAACTGCTCGAGCGCCGGCCCGCCGAGCCGGCCGAGGAAGATCGCCTCCAGCGCCCGCAGCTGCTCGGTGGTCCCCCGCTCGTCCAGGTAGAGGGCGAACGTCCACGGCGAGCCTTCCTCGTCGTCGCTGTAGCGCAACACGAGCCCGACGGCCAGGCCGCTGAGGTCGAGCGGACCGAGGTGTCCGCTCTCGATCGACCAGGAGAGAACACCCATGCACTCGCCGTAGGTCGAGCGCCCT
>JBBILK010000382.1:0-3507 GCA_037444965.1 Actinomycetota bacterium
GGGCAGCCGGTTCCCGCGGCGATTCGTCGCGAGCGGCCCCGCGGCGAGCGCCGCATCCACGAGCTGCCGCCCGCGGTGCGCGAAGCCGGCGAGGTCGCGGCCCGTCGCCCGGTGCGAGAGCGGCAGCTCGAGCTCGCCGACGGCGAGCCCCGCCCGGACGGCGTCGATCGTCATCCGCGCCTCGCAGCCGAAGCCGCGGGCGAGCGGGAAGCACGCGGCCCGCGCCCGCTCGCTCAGGTACCGCTGGCCCGAGAGCGGCTCTCGCGGGTCGAAGCCGCAGCGGATTCGGATCAGGCGGCCCGCAGCGTGCTTCGCGATCCCGAAGCCGCCGCCCTCCCGCTTCGTGAACGCGGCGATGGCGAGGTCGAGCCCTGCCTCGGCGAGCGGACGGAGATCGCCGCGCACGTCGGCGTCGCAGAGCAGCAGCGGTCCCGGCGACGCGGTTCGCTCGGCGGCGTTCAGGGCTTCCCCCTTTCCGAGCCTCGGGCCGGTGACGACGAGGGCACCCGCCGCGCGGGCTTCGGCCGCCGTCCGGTCGCGCGAGCCGTCGTCGCCGACGACGAGCTCGGCGTCCGGGAAGCTCGCCCGCAGCCGCTCGACGAGGGCGACGATTCGCCCTTCCTCGTCGCGGGCCGCGATCAGGATCGAGAGCCGGCTACCCGGCAATGGACGCGGACGCGACGAGCGTGAGCGGGTCGAGCGGCGGTGCGACGCCGTCGTCGGCCGAGCTCTTGACGCCGTAGTGGCCGGGCTCGGCGCCCGCGAGCAGGAGGCCGAGGGCGACGCGTCCGGGGAGCCTGTCGACGTCGTCGACGCTCGAGATCCCGAGGCCGCGGTAGGCGTCGATCGTCGAGGGGTCGGCCGTCCAGGATTCGACGCCGACCGTCGGCACGTCCTGGGCGTCGAGCCCCCTCAGGAGCCCGATGAGGAGCGCCTCGGTCTGGTTGATGCGTCCCTGCGTCGCCGGATCCTCTGTCTCCTCCGGTGTCCACGAGCGCACGACGACGACTCCGTCGACCGGGGCGTCGAGCGCTCCCGTCCGCTGCCCGACGAGGACGCCCGAGAGGGCGCTCCACAGCGGCGTCTCGCCGCCGGCGACGAGCTCGGCCGCAAGCGCCTCTCCGAGGTCGCCGAGGCGGGCGTCGCCGACCAGCTCGGCGAAGGCGGGATCGGCTGCGAGGATCGCGTCGAGCTCCTCGACGTCGATCGGCAGCTCGAGCGCCGCCACGCGCTCCGAGCTTCCCGCCCCCGTGTCGGTGAGCGTCTTCTCGACCGCCGAGCGGATGCCGCCGTCCACGGGGCCGAGGAAGAGCAGGGCGATCCGTCTGTTCTCGAGCCGGCCGGCCATCAGGGCCGGGTAGACCTCCTCCATCAGGTCGCCGATCGCCCGCTCCTGGCTCTCGGAGCGGTCGGCTCGCTCACGCGCCGCCTCGAGCTCGTCCTTGAGAGCCCGGATCTGATCTCCCTGAACAGCGACCGTCGCGTCGTCGACCCCGCCTCCCGACGCGATCGCGACGCCGATCACGATCCCGACCGCGATCGCGACGAAGACGGCTGCGAGCGAGGCGAGGTGATAGCGGAGATCGAACATGCCGTGGGAGCCGGCTACAGCTCTGCCGCAGTTTGGCAGAGGTCGTAGAGCCGCGACACCGCCTCGCGCGGGAGCCGGCGAAGGCTCTCGGCGACGATCCGCCAGCGCGACGCCTCGATCTCGACCGTGACCTCGGTCCGCCGATTCGCCGCCGGGTCGAGCACCACGCGGACGTCGACGGCCTGGGCCAGGTCTCGCCACTCGAGGAGCCGCCCTGGAGCTACTCGCCCGATCACGATCGTCGCCTCGCCGCCGGGGCGGTTGATGAAGCCGACCGTGCCCGGCCTCGGCCCGCCGCGGACGACCCGCCAGCGGGCGCCCTCGGCGAGGCCGCGCCGGTCCGGCACGACTCCGGTGTACGACGGCCACCAGTCGGGCAGGTGGTAGGGCTCGCCGACGAGGGCCCAGACGTCCGCGGGGGGTGCGAGCAGCACCCGGCTCGCTTGCACCTTCACGAGAGGCCGAGCAGCGACCGGATCCGGTCGACGAGCGCCGAGATGAAATCGCGCAGGTCGGGAGAGGCGAGCACCGCGGCGACCACCACGGCGACGGCCGCGAGCGCGAGCGCCACGAGCGGAACGAGGCCGACCCGCTGGCGGAAGAGGCGCGACACGCCGCGCGCGTCGACGAGCACCTCGCCGACCTTGAGCCGCGTGAGCAGCGTCGACGACATCCCGGCGCGGTTCCGCTCGAGGAACTCGATCAGGTTGAAGTGGGTGCCGACGGCGACGATCAGATCGGCTCCCTTCTCGTACGCGAGCAGCATCGCGAGGTCCTCGCTGATACCCGGCATCGGCACCGCGACCGAGGGAAGCCCGAGGCGATCGAGCCTGCGCCGGCCGGGCGCGGAGCCGTTCTCGTACGCGTGGACGACGAGCTCCGCCCCGCACGTGAGCGCGCGATCGGACACGGAGTCCATGTCGCCGACGATCACCTGCGGCCGGTAGCCCGCGTCCAGGAGCGCATCCGCGCCGCCGTCGACGGCGACGAGTACGGGGTCGAACTCCCGGATGTAGTGGCGGACGATCGCGAGGTCCTTCTTGTACCCCGGCCCGCGCGCGACGACGAGGGCGTGCCTGTCGCGAAACCGGGTCTGGAGCTGGGGCAGCTGGATGCCCTCGGTGAGGAGCTTTCCCTCCTCGCGGAGGTAGCGCATCGTGTTCTCGGCGAACGCCTCGAGCGCCTCCGTGACGCGGCCCTGCTGCTCGGCCAGGAGCTCCTCGAGCTCTTCCCGGCGGAGCTCGTGCCCCGACGCCAGGCGCGTCCCGTTGCGGAAGACGCTCGAGCCTCGCACGGCGAGCCGCTCGCCCTCCCGCACCTGCTCGAAGAGCGGCGCTCCCGGCGCGTCGATCAGGCAGATGCCGCCGCGGACGAGCTCGAGCGGGCCCGGGTTCGGGAAGCGCCCGCTGACCGAGGGCGAGACGTTGACGACGACGCGCACGCCAGACTCGAGCAGCTCCTCGGCGGAGACGCGGTCGAGCTCGGCGTGGTCGATGATCGCGATGTCGTCGGGACCGAGCCGCTTGACGAGATGCTTCGTGCGCCGGTCGAGGCGTGCCGTGCCCTGGAACTCGACGTAGCTCATCGGATCGTCGACAGGAATTCTGCCCCGCCGAGCATGCGCTCGAGCTCCTCGCGCCGCTCCTCGTCCGAGAGAAGCTCGATCCGTGTGTGCGTCGGGTCGCCGGGCACCTTCTCGACCCGGAGGTGCCGGTCGGCCACGCTCGCGATCTGCGGGAGATGGGTGATCGTGATCACCTGTGCCGCCGCTGCCAGTCGGCGAAGCGACTCGGCGACGGCGTGCGCCGTCTGCCCGCCGATCCCGGCGTCGATCTCGTCGAACACGATCGTCGGCTCGCCCGCCTGGGCGTGGGCGATCGCCCGCAGGGCGAGCGCGATCCGCGACAGCTCGCCGC
>JBBILK010000383.1:0-3498 GCA_037444965.1 Actinomycetota bacterium
ACCCTCGCGCTCGGGCAGCCCCTCGTAGCCCACCGGCATGATCTCGCCCTTGTTGATCCAGACCTTGACGCCGATGCGGCCGAACGTGGTCTTCGCCTCGGTGAACCCGAAGTCGATGTCGGCCCGGAGCGTGTGCAGCGGAACGCGTCCCTCCGAGTAGGTCTCCGAGCGCGACATCTCGCCGCCGCCGAGCCGGCCCGAGCAGGTGATCTTCACACCCTGCGCGCCCGAGCGAATCGCCGATGCGAGCGATCGCTTCATCGCCCGGCGGAAGCTGACCCGGTTCTCGAGCTGCTCGGCGACGGACTGCGCGACCAGCTTTGCGTCGAGCTCGGGCCGCTTGATCTCGTTGATGTTGATCTGGACGTTCTTCTGCGTCAGCGCGTGCACCTCTCGGCGCAGCGCGTCCACCTCGGCACCCGACTTCCCGATCACGATGCCCGGCCGCGCCGTGTAGATGTCGATCTTGATCCGCTGCTTGTCCTTCTCGATCAAGATGTCGGACAGGCCCGCGTGGGAGAGCTTCCGCTGGATGTGCCCCCGGATCCTGACGTCCTCCATCAGGTACCGCGGGAACTCCTTCGAGCTCGTGTACCAGTTGGACTTCCAGTCGTGGATGATCCCGACCCGCAGTCCCCCGGGGTGAACCTTCTGGCCCACTAGTCCTCCTTCTCCTCGGCCGCGCTCTGCTCGGTCGCCGGCGGCTCGTCGGCCTTCCTGCGGGAGCGGGTGCGCTTCGGCTTCGCCTCGGCCGGCGGGCTTTCCGGCTCGGCGGAGACCTCGGGCTCGGCAGGTGCGGTCTTCCGCGCGCGCGTGCGCTTCGGCTTGGGCTCGGCGGCGGCCGGCTCCTCTGCGGGCGCCTCGACCGCAGCGGCCTCTTCCGCAACTGTCTCCTCCGCGGCCTCCTCGAGCGCCTCGACCGTCGTCTCGGCGGGCACTTCGGGCACGGCGGCCTCGGTCTTCCTGCGGCGCGGCCACTCGCGCTTCTCCTCGGCCGGGGCCGGCCGGGCGACGGCCCCCTCGACCGGAGCGAGCCTGATCGTGATGTGGCAGGTGCGCTTCTTGATCCGGCCGACCCGGCCCCGTGCCCGGGCGCGCCATCGCTTCAGCGTGGGGCCCGAGCCGACGTATGCCGCGGACACGTAGAGCTGGTCTCCCGCGTACGAGTCGGTCGGATGCGACTCGGCGTTGGCGACGGCCGAGGTGAGCACCTTCTCGACGTCGCGGGCGGCCGCGCGGGTCATGAACGTGAGGATGGTCTGCGCCTCGGGAACGCTCTTGCCCCGGATCTCGGAGACGACCAGCTGCGCCTTGCGCGGCGCAGTGCGCACCCAGCGGGCCTGGGCGTGGAACTCACGTGGCGGTGTCTCGACGGCTGCCATCTAGCGCTTCTTCACCTGCGTCTTCCGGTCACCCGCGTGCCCGCGGAACGTGCGCGTGGGGGCGAACTCGCCGAGCTTGTGGCCGACCATCGACTCGGTCACGAACACGGGGACGTGCTTGCGCCCGTCGTGGACGGCGATCGTGTGGCCGACCATCTCCGGGAACACCGTCGACGCGCGCGACCACGTCCGGACGATTCGCTTCTCGCCCGCTTCGGTCATCCCCTCGATCCGCGCCAGCAGGCGCTGGTCGACGAACGGGCCTTTCTTGCTGGATCTCGACATCTACCGTCTCTCCTTGCCGCGACGACGGGCGCGGACGATCAGCCGGTCGGATTCCTTGTGCTTCTTGCGCGTGCGCTTGCCGAGCGTGGGGACGCCCCAGGGCGTCACCGGATGACGGCCGCCTTTGGACTTGCCCTCGCCGCCGCCGTGCGGATGGTCGACGGGGTTCATCGCGGAGCCGCGCACCGCCGGCCGCTTGCCGAGCCAGCGGCTGCGTCCCGCCTTGCCGCTCGAGATGTTCTCGTGGTCGACGTTGCCGACCTGGCCCACCGTCGCCCGGCACGCGAGCGGCACCCGGCGCATCTCCCCCGAGGGAAGCCGCAGCACGGCGTAGGTGTCGTCCTTGGCCACGAGCTGAACGCCGGCGCCGGCGCTCCGCGCGAGCTGGCCTCCCCTGCCGGGCTTGAGCTCGACGTTGTGCACGAGCGTGCCCGTCGGGATGTTCGCGAGGGGAAGCGCGTTTCCGGGGCGAATGTCGGCGTCCGGACCCGACTCGACGACCTGGCCGACCTGCAGCCGCGCCGGCGCGAGGATGTAGGCCTTCGCTCCGTCTGCGTAGTGGAGCAGCGCGATCCGTGCCGAGCGGTTCGGGTCGTACTCGATGCTCGCGACCCTCGCCGGGACGCCGTCCTTCCGTCGCTTGAAATCGATCACGCGGTAGCGACGCTTGTGTCCTCCGCCCTGATGGCGGGTCGTGATCCTGCCGTAGACGTTGCGCCCACCCGTCTTCTTCAGCGGCTCGACGAGGCTCTTCTCGGGCTCCGTCCTCGTGACCTCCTCGAAGGTCGAGACGCTGCGGAAGCGCCTCCCCGCACTCGTCGGCTTGTACTTGCGAAGCGCCATCGCCTAGACCGTCCCTGCGCCTTCGAAGATCTCGATCTTGTCGCCCTCGCGAAGCTGGACGACGGCCTTCTTCCAGCCTGGCTTCGTGCCACGCGAGACGCCGCGCCGCTTCGGCTTCGGACGGACCTGGAGGACGTTGACGCTGACCACCTTCACGTCGAAGAGCTCCTCGACCGCCTGGCGGATCTGCGTCTTGTGCGCACTCGGGTGAACTCTGAACGAGTACTTGCTCGCCTCGATCAGGCTGTAGCTCTTCTCCGAGACGACCGGGGCGATCAGGATCTGGCGCGCGTCGAGACCGAGGCTCACCGGGCGACCTCCTGGATCCGGGCCAGCGCGCCCTCGCTCAACAGGAGCGAGCGTGCCCAGGCGACGGCGCTCACCTCGAGCTCCGAGGGCTCGAGCACGAGCACCCGCTCGAGGTTGCGAAACGACTTCGCGAGCACCTCCTCCTCGGGCAGAGCCACGACGAGGAGAGGGAGCTCGTTGCCGAAGCCATCAGAGACGACCTTGGCGAGTCGAGTGGAGGGCCGCTCGAAGACGCCGGCGTCGATGACGGCGAGAGTCCCGGCACGAGCGTGGCTGGTCAGCGCAGCCCGCAGGGCTGCGCGGCGCGCCTTGCGATTGACCTTGAGGTCGAACGCCCGGGACGTCGGCGGGAACGCGACGCCGCCGCCGGTCCATTGCGGCGCACGGGTCGTGCCCTGACGCGCCCGCCCGGTTCCCTTCTGGCGCCACGGCTTCGAGCGCCCGCCCGAGACCATGCCTCTGCTCTTGGCGCCGCGGGTCCCGGCACGGGCGGCAGCCGCCTCGGCACGCACCGTCTCGTGAACGAGGTGCGGCTTGATCTCGGCGGCGAACACGGACGGCTCGAGCTCGACGTCTCTCGCCTTCTTGCCGTCGCCGTCGAGGAGGGGTGCCGTGAGGGTCACGCGTCCTCCCTGATCACGACGATGCCGTTCTTCGGGCCAGGTACCGCGCCCTTGAC
>JBBILK010000384.1:0-3476 GCA_037444965.1 Actinomycetota bacterium
CGCCTCCTCGAAGCTGAGGTGCCGTGCGCGGGCTTCCGGCGCTGGAACGTCCATCGACCTCACCGCCGCCGAGCCGGCTCCCTGGGCGGGCTCCCAGGTGGCGGCGCGCAGGAGGAGCAACACGCTCTCCTTGCCGGGGAAGTCGAGCTCGCCGTGCACTTTGCCGCCGTAGAAGGCGCGCGTGGCGACGAGCTCGCCGCCCTCGTCGCGCAGCGAGAAGACGTCGGAGGCGAACCCGAGCCCGAGCTTCGCGGCCACGGCCGGCCCGTACCCCATCGAGTTGACGGTGAAGCCCATCAGCACGACCCGGGGGCTCCGCTCTGCGATCAGCGCCTCGACGGCAGCCTGGTAGACGTCGCTCTCGAACTCGTCGGCGCCCGCAGCCACGGTGACGATCTCGTCCACGCCGGCGACGTTCACCTGCTCGGCGAGCGGTCCCGGGTCGGCGGCCACGACCGCCACCGCAACCGGCCCGCCGAGCTCGCGGGCGGCGGTGACGAGCTCGAGCGTGACGTCCCGGACGCGGCCCTGGATGTGCTCCGCGACGACCAGCACGCCGCTCATCGCAGCCGCTCCTCGACGATCTCCTTGATCCGGCGCGCGACCTCGGCCGGGTCGTCCCCGAGCGAGTCGGCGCCCTCCCCCTTGGGCGGATGGAACATCCGCCGCACGCGCGCGGCCGGCTCGCCGAGCTCGGGCTCGACGACGTCGATCTCCTGCTGCTCGGCCTGCTTGATCGCCCGCAAGGTCGCGTACCTCGGCTCGTTGATGCCCGACTGGATCGTCAGCACCGCCGGCGTGTCGACCTCGGTCACGTCGACGAGTCCCCCCTCGAGCTCGCGGTGGACGACGGCCTTCGCCGAGCCGCGGTCCCAGTCGACCTTCTTCACCACCGCCACCCGCGGCAGGCCGAGCAGCTCCGCGAGCGCCACGCCGGTCGCGCCCTGGACCGCGTCCGAGGACTGCACGCCGGCGAGCACGAGGTCGGGGGACTCGCGCTCGACGACGGCCGCGAGCGCGCGGGCGACCGCGAGGGGGTCGCCGGCGGGGATGCCCTCGCCGTCCACTCGCACGCCCCGGTCGGCGCCCATCGCCATGCACCGCCGCATGGCGTCCTCGGCGTCCTCGTTCCCGACGGAGACGACGACGACCTCGCCGTCGCCCGCGGCCTCCTTGATCCGCAGTGCCTCCTCCGTCGCGTACGAGTCCCACTCGTTGAGCGCGTAGTCGAGGTAGTCGGGATCGACGTCCCGCTCGTCCGGGGTGAACTCGACCTCGTCTCCGAGGACCGCGACCTGTTTCACGCAGACGACGATCTTCATCTAGACCGCCGCCAGCTCCCGCTCGACGACCGCGCGCTCCCGGATGTACGGCAGCGCCACGGCCGGGTTGTCCGAGTCGATCTCGCGCGCGAGCCGGTGGCCCGAGAAGACGGCGTCGGCGATCAGGCGCGGGGCCTCGCAGTCGCCGATCCGGTAGAGCGCCTGGACGCCCTCCGCCTTCAGCGCCTCGAGGCCGATCTCGTCCTTGAGCGCGCGGAAGAGCGCCTCGTTCGAGCGGCGTTGGGTGACCAGCACCACGGCGTCGAACTCCCAGTCGTGCTCGTGCCCCTCCTCGTCGTACACGTGCACCGACTTGACGTGACCCTCCTCGATCAACGTCGGGATGTGGTACGTCTGGATCTGCACGCCCAGCTTGTGCAGCTTGCGGTGCATGTTCGGCGCCTCGAGCGTGAAGTGCATGTACGGGCCGACGTGCCCGAGGTGCGTCATCAGGGTCACCTGCTTGCCGTCGAGGGCGAGCTTCTCCGCCACCGACGGGCCCATGAAGTAGCCGTCGTCGTCGACGACGAGCACCTTCGAGCCCGGCACCGGCTTGCCCTCGCCCATCAGCTGGTCGGGCGTGAGGATGAACGGCTTCGAGGCGTCGGCGCCCGCGATCGTGTCGTGCGTGCAGCCGTTGAGCCCGTTCGTCGCCCAGTAGGAGCCCGTGGCGACGATCACGATCTCGGCGCCGTACTCGGCGACGCCCTTCGCGTCGAGCTTCGTCGACGGGACGAACTCGACGTTCTTCAGCTTGTCGATCTGGATCTTGCGGTAGTTGACGACGCGGGCCCACTCGCCGAGACCGGGGAGCTGTGGGATCCAGCGCATGATCCCGCCCATGTCGTCCTGCGCCTCGACGAGGTGGACGCGGCGCATGCCGCGCTTGCCGAGGATCATCGCCGCTTCCATCCCGGCCGGGCCGGCGCCGACGACGAGGACGTCGTTATCGGCGTTCTTCGCGGGCTCGAACTTCTCGGGGTGCCAGCCGCGCCGGTACTCCTCGCCGGCGCAGGCGTTCTGCGTGCAGATGACGGGCGGGCCGCCGATCTCCCAGCGCGAGATGCAGACGTTGCAGCCGATGCACTCTCGGATGTCGTCGAGCCTGCCCTCGTCGATCTTCTGCGGGAGGAACGGGTCGGCGATCGAGGGCCGGCAGGTGGCGATGATGTCGAGCGCGCCCGAGTTGATCGCCTCGACCATCGCGTCCGGGCTGGTGAAGCGCCCGACGCCGAGGACGGGCTTCGTGACGACCTCCTTGATCCGCTTCTGCCACGGGATCGCGCGGCCGCTCGGGTAGAAGCGCGAGGGCGTCGCGTCCTCGCCCCACTCGGCGATGCCGGAGAGGTTGATGTCCCAGACGTCGACCATGTGGTCGGCCATCTGCGCGAAGGGGACGGCGTCCCGCTCGAGCTGGGTGCCCGGCTCGCCGAGGAACATGTCGCAGGAGAGGCGGACCGCGATCGCGGTGTCGTCGCCGACTGCCTCCTTCACCTTCTCGATCGTCTCGAGCCAGAAGCGGGCGCGGTTCTCGATCGAGCCGCCGTACTCGTCCGTGCGCTTGTTGTAGTAGGGCGTCAGGAACTGCTGCGGCAGGTAGGAGTGCGAGCCGTAGACGTAGACGATGTCGAAGCCGGCCCTCCGCGCGCGGATCGCGGCGTCGACGTACATCTGCTGCACCGCGCGGATGTCGTCCTTGTCCATCTCGATGCAGTAGGTGAGGTGCTCGAAGTCGCTCGGGATCTGCGACGGCCCGCGCGGGACGCAGCGGCTCTCCATGCACGGCGCGTGCGGGCCCGCGTACCACAGCTCGCAGGCGGCGAGCGCCCCGTACTCGTGGAGCATGTCGCACATGACCGAGAGGTTCTTGACGTCGTCGTCGTCCCAGAGACGCGCCGAGACGCGGTGCGTGTCGTCGGACTCGGGCGAGATCGAGCAGTACTCGGTCGAGACGCCGCCGTAGCCGCCCTCCGCCTTCATCGCCCGGAAGTAGGCCTGGTTCATCGGCTTCTCGGAGCCGAAGCCGTTGCAGTGGGGCACCTGGTAGAAGCGGTTCTTCATGACCTTCGGACCGATCTGGATCGGCTCGAAGAGGATGTCGTACTTCGGATCACGGGCCATCGGACGACGCCTCCTTCTTCTTCTGCGGTAGCG
>JBBILK010000385.1:0-3476 GCA_037444965.1 Actinomycetota bacterium
CATGGCGAAACCGGACCACACCTGGATCGGCAACTCCTGCCACATCCACGCAAGTCTCTGGCGCGGCGAGGAGAGCGCGTTCGCCGGGCGTTCGGCCACGTTCAGGCAGTTCCTGGCCGGATTGATCGCGGGCGCCCGGGAGCTCGCGATCTTCCTCGCACCGACGGTCAACTCGTACAAGCGCTTCGCCGCGGGAAGCTGGGCACCGACCACGATCGCCTGGGGCGAGGACAACCGCACGTGCGGCTTTCGCATCGTCGGGCACGGACAGGGTCTCCGCATCGAGTCGCGAATCCCGGGCGGCGACGTCAACCCGTACCTCGCCTTCGCGGCGACGCTCGCGGCCGGCCTGCACGGGATCGAGAACGAGCTCGAGCCACCCCCCGCCCTCGAAGGCAACGCGTACGAATCCGGCGCCGAGCGGTTTCCGTCGACCCTGTACGAGGCGATCGAGACGCTCGAGCGCGGCACGATCGCGCGCGCGGCCTTCGGCGACGACGTGATCGACCACTACCTGAACTACGCCCGCACGGAGCAGCGGCTGTTCGACCAGAGCGTGACGGACTACGAGCGGGCGCGGATGTTCGAGCGAGGCTGAGACCATGGACGTCATCCCGCCCTTCGGCAATCACCTGCCGGTCAGGATCCGCTTCGGCGAGGGAGCGATCGCGTCACTCGCCGAGGCTCTCGCGTCCGACGGCGCATCCCGCCCCTTCGTCGTCGTCGACGAGTTCGTCCAGTCCCTTCCCCAGGTTCAGGCGGCGCTCGGCGCCGCCGGCGAGGAGGCGGGGCGCTTCGTCAAGGCGCCCGCGGAGCCGACCGTCGAGGACGTCGAGGCGGCCGCCGAGCAGCTCGCGGCCTCCGGAGCCGACTCGATCGTCGCGATCGGCGGCGGCTCGGTCATGGACACCGCCAAGGCGGCCCGCCTGGTTGCCGGCCAGGGCGGGCCCTACCTGCGCTACGCGGCCGGCGGCGTGACCTACGAGGCGCCCCGGATCCCGCTCGTCACGGTCCCGACCACGGCCGGAACGGGCTCCGAGGTCTCGGGCGGGGCCGTGATCACGGACGAGGCGACGAACACGAAGGCCGGGATCGCGAACCCGCTCCTGCGCGCGCAGCACGCGCTCGTCGACCCGGCGCTCACGTACGGCCTGCCGCCCGGGCCGACCGCGTACTCCGGCGTCGACGCCCTCGCCCAGGCGCTCTCGGCCACCGTCGTCACCGTGCGAACGCCGGTCGGGAACGCGATCGGGCTCGAAGGAGCCCGACTCGCCGCCGAGGCGTTACCGGCAGTCGTGAGGGACGGCTCGAACCGCCAGGCGCGGATCCAGATGGCCTGCGCGAGCCTGCTGGGCGGGCTCGCGATGAACATCTCCGACTGTGGCTCCGAGCACTCGCTCGCGCAGGCGATCGGCGGGCAGTTCCACCTCCCGCACGGGCTGACGATCGGGCTCGTGCTCGCGGAAACGATGGATCACGACCGCAGGGCGGTTCCTGAGCTGTTCGAGCGCGTCGCCGATGCTCTCGGCGAGCCCGACGACGGCTCGGGCGACGGCTCGCGGGCGGTCCGCGGGATCCGGCGGATCCTCGCGGAGATCGCCTTCCCGACCCTGCGCGCGGTCGGTGTCGCCGAGGAGCACCTGGACGGCCTCGCCGAGGCCGCGCTCCGGGACAACTTCATCACCGTGGCGCCCGCGGCCTGGACGCACGAGGACGTCGTCGCCTGCTACCGCGCCGCGCTCGCGCTCGAGTCGCGGTAGTGCGGCTCGTTCTCACAGGTCAATCGTAGTATCATCAGACAATTCGCCCGTACGGAGCTCGAAGCACGGGAGGTCACTCATGAGCGATGCCCGCTACGACGCCGTCGTCGTCGGCGGCGGCCACCACGGAACGATCATCGCCTGCTACCTGGCGAGAGCCGGCCTGTCGGTCGCCGTCCTCGAGCGAACCGGACGCGTCGGCGGCGGCGCGTCGAGCGGAGAAGGGCCGGCTCCCGGGTTCCGCATGAACTACTGCTCCCACTGGACTCGCTTCTACGGGCACCCCGCCTACAGCGACTTCGACCTCGCCGGCGAGGGGCTGCGCTACCTCTTCCCGGAGGAGAACGAGGGCATGATCTTCGACGACGGCTCCTCGCTCGTCGGCTACGCCGCTTACCGCGTCGCCGACCCCGCCACAGGACGCCAGGAGCGGTCGGACGAGAACATCGCGAAGACGCACGAGCAGATCGCCGGCTTCTCGGCCCGCGATGCCGACACGTACCTCGACCTGCTCGACAAGTACGAGCGCTACTGGAAGCAGGCGTTCCGCCGCCACCGCTTCTCGCCCCCGCCTCCCTACGGCACGCCCGACGCGCTCGAGGAGCTGCTCGCCGTTCCCGACAGCGGCCTCGAGCCCGTGCACCAGCTGATGACCACCCGCCAGCTCGCCTACGATTTCTTCGACAGCCCCGAGCTCCGGACACTCTTCATGCGCGCGTGCACGACCTCGATGGGCTGCTACGCGGACGACGTCATCGGCCTCCAGGGCCTCGTCCACTGCCTGGCGCTCGTGCTCTCGTTCGAGCCCGCGGCGATCGCGGTCGGGGGGAGCCAGGCGATCACGGACGCGCTGATGTCGGCCGGTCGCAAGCTGGGCGTCGAGTACCTGACGCGCGCGGAGGCCGACGCGCTGACGGTGCGCGGGAGCCGGGCGACGGGGGTCGCGCTGGCGGACGGCTCGGAGATCGCGACCGACCTCGTCGTCGTCGACCTCGGGCTCCACCAGACCGTCCTGCGGCTCCTGCGCGACACTCCGGTCGACGCGAAGCTCGTCCGGCGGATCCGGAACATCCACTACGACCGCGGCACGTGCTACTGGGTGAACCTGGCCGTGCGCGAGCTGCCGGCGTACACCGCCGAGGCGGGGAACCCGGGCGTGGGCCGGCAGCCGCGGCTCTACTGGGGGCCGAAGGACCCGGACCGGTACGCGATCCGCTACCAGCCCGAGGTGTACACCCGCGGGTTCGCCGATCGCCTCTACGTGTACTGCTCGGCCGACACGATCTGGGACAGCTCGCGGGCGCCCGACGGGAGCCACCTGATCGGCGTCGAGGAGTTCGGACCCCCGAAGCGCGCCTACTCGCCCGAGGAGTGGCGGTCGGTCAAGGAGGCGTTCGGCAAGCACCTGATCGCCGAGTGGGAGCGCTACGCGCCGAACATGACGCCCGACAACGTGATCGCGATGGACGTGTTCGCGCCCTGCGACATCGAGCAGCACCGCCCGGACATGCTCGAGGGCGGCTTCTGCGAGGGCAGCCCGATCGCCTCGCAGCTCGGCCGCTTCCGCCCGGTCGCCGGTCTCACGTCCGGCTACCGGATCGTGCTCGACAACCTGTACTGCTGCTCGTCGGCGCTCCACTCCGGCCACGGCATCGGGCGCGGGCTCCTGTGTGCAAATCGATGTTCATAAAAGACCATGATTCCCAATCGCGTTCA
>JBBILK010000386.1:0-3474 GCA_037444965.1 Actinomycetota bacterium
GCCCACCTTGCGGCGGCCGGCCACAAGCGCCGGCTGGGCGACGAGCGCGGCTGCGAGCGGCAGCTCGCGCACGCGCGGCAGCGCCTCGAGCCGTTCCTGCCGGCGGCGGGGCGGCTCGACCTCGCAGCCCTGCTCGACGGCGTCGAGCGGGGAGCGCGCTAGGCTGCGTGTGTGAGGCGGCTCGCCCCGCTCGCCCTCTCGGTTCTCGTCGCCGTCGCCGTCCCCGCCGTCCTGCTCGGGAACGGTCTCTGGCTGCTCACGAATGGCTGGTACGTCCACGCCGAGTACGCCCGGCCGGGGTTCCCCGACGACCGTTACGGGTTCACGGGCGAGGAGCGCACGGAGCTCGCGCTCGTGGGGCTGCGCTCGATCCAGCCCGCGAACCGCGAGGGTGTCGACGTCCTGCGGGACGCGCGGCTCCCGGACGGGAGCCCGGCGTTCACGGAGCGCGAGATCGTCCACATGGCCGACGTGCGCGGGCTCGTGGGCAAGGTGCTCCTCGCGCATGCGATCGCGCTCGCGACGATCGTCGCCGCCGGCCTCGCGCTCTGGCGCCTCGGCGCCGGGCGGCTGATCCCGCGAGCCCTGCTCGGCGGCGGTCTGCTCACGCTCGGGATCGCGGCCCTGCTCGGAATCTACATGCTCGCGAACTTCGACGACTTCTTCGTCCAGTTCCACGAGGCGCTGTTCGAGGGCGACTCCTGGCGCTTCCGCTCGAGCGACACGCTCATCCGGCTCTACCCGGACGCCTTCTGGAGCGACTTCGGCGGCGTGCTCGCGGGTCTGACCGTCGTCCAGGCGCTCGTCCTCTCCGGGGTCTGTGCCTGGCGGCTCAGGCGCGCGCGGGCGCGGACCCCGGAGCCCGCACCTGCGAGCGGCGACCCGCAACCTTCTGCCTGACCCGACCGCCCATCCCGGGGCGGAATGTCGCATCATGATGAGAGACCGATATGCTTTGATGCGTGCGAACGACGATCACGCTCGCCGACGATGTGCTGGCGGAGGTGAAGCGGCTTGCCGTCGATTCCGGCACGAGCATGAGCAAGGTCGTGGAAGACGCGCTGCGAGAGTCGCTGGCGCGGCGGCGGGAAGCTGCCCTGCGGCCGCGTGTGGAGCTCCCGACGGATGGCAGCGGAGGGCTTCAGCCGGGCGTCGACCTCGACGACAATGCCGCCCTGCTGGATCTGATGGAGCGGGACGATCGTCCTCTGTGACGTCAACGTCCTGGTCTACGCCTTCCGCAGGGATGCGCCCGGCCATGCGGCGTTCCGCGAGTGGCTGCTGGAGACGGTCAGCTCCGACGCACCGTACGGCAGCTCCGATCTCGTTCTGAGCGCTTTCCTGCGGATCGTCACCCACCCGCGGGGCTTCGCCCGTCCCTCCAGGCTCGACCGGGCACTCGAGTTCGCGGCCGTGCTGCGCGAGCAGCCGACCTGCGTCCCCGTCTCACCCGGCCCGCGGCATTGGAGCCTGTTCGTTCGGCTCTGCCGGGCCGCGGACGTCAGGGGCAACCTCGTACCGGACGCGTTCCTGGCGGCGCTCGCGATCGAGTCCGGGTGCGAGCTCGTGACGACCGACCGCGACTTTAGCAGGTTCCCGGGCCTCCGCTGGCGGCATCCCCTCGACGAAGCCTGACGGGGACAGCCCCGTCTGGGAACTCCCGTGCTCCGATCACGGTCGAACCGGGGAGCATGCGTAATCTGGTCACGATCGCTGCGCTCGCTGCCGCCGGCGCGCTCGCGCTCGCCGCGTGCGGGGACGTGTCCGGGGATGGCGGTGACGCCGGTGGCAGCCCCGCGCCTGCGGAAACGGCGCAGCCGGAGACACGACCCGCCGTCGAGACGACAGGGGACGAGGAGGCCGACCAGTTCCTCGGCCTGACGCTCGAGGAGGCCTCGGCGCTCGCAGAGCGTCAGGGACGCCAGTGGCGCGTCGCACGCGAGGACGGGGAGGAGTTCGCGCTCACCGCCGACCTGGTCGACGGTCGCGTCACGTTCGAGGTCGACGGCGGGATCGTCACCGTTGCGACCGTCGAGCACGACGCGCCGGTCGACGCGGATACGTCCCCGCCGGAGGACGCAGACCGGGCGGCGCTCCTCGCCGCCGCCGTCGAGCGGCTCGTCACCGTCGACAACAGCTTCGGCGGCGGTGACCCGTTCGACCGGATCGACGTGGCGCGATCCGTCGGCGGCGACGCGGCCGAGCCGCTCGGGCCGCTCGCCCTCGAGCTGATCGCGGCGTCGCTCGAGCCGGTCGCGACGGTGGTGTTCATCGACGATCCCGAGGCGACGATCGCCGAGTACGTCGACGCCTCGACCCCCGGGGTGGCCGTCGTGACGGTGGACGATCTCAGGATCGACGGCGACCGCGCCGAGGTCGACGTCGGGCTCTGGTGCGGGAACGTCTGCGGGATCTGGCTGACCTACGAGGCCGAGCTCGGCACCGACGGCTGGGAGATCCTCGGGACAACCGGGCCGATCTCGATCACGTAACGGCGTGCGATCCTAGCCGGCGCTCTTGCCGGCGACGGTGCCTTCGGCGGCGCTCTCGATGCGGGCGACCTCGGCCTTGGGGGCGACACGCCAGAAGACGAGCGGGGCCTCGGCGAAGCGCTCGAGCAGGTCGGCGGCGCGGGCGGAGCCGGTGAGCGCCTGGTGGCGCTCGAGCAGCGCCCGCAGCCTTCCGAGCTCGGCCGTGTCGAGCCGCTCGGCGGCGACGAGCTGAGCGTTCAGGTGGCGCTCGATCCGCTCCTCGGGGTCGTAGACGAAGATCTCGCCGCCGGTCATGCCGGCGCCGAGGTTGAGGCCGTAGGAGCCGAGGATGCAAACGGTGCCACCGGTCATGTACTCGCACGGGTGCTCGCCGGCGCCCTCGACGACGGCGGTCGCGCCCGAGTTGCGAACGCAGAAGCGCTCGCCGGCGGCGCCGGCGCAGTAGAGCTCGCCGCCGGTGGCGCCGTAGAGGACGGTGTTGCCCATGAGCACCGGCTCGCCGGCGTCGTTTGCGGGCGGGCGGATCGCGATCAGCCCGCCGGCCATGCCCTTGCCGACGTAGTCGTTCGCCTCCCCGGTGAGCAACAGCTCCACCCCGTCGGCGAGGAACGCTCCGAACGCCTGCCCGGCCGCGCCCTCGAGCTCGACCCGGATGCGACCCGGTGGGGGCGCGGAGCCGAAGCGCTTCCCGATCAGGCCGCCCAGCCTCGCACCAACCGTGCGGTCGGTGTTCCGGATCTCGTACGAGAGCTCGACGAGCTCGTCCCGCTCGAGCGCCGGAGCGGCGTCGCGTGCGAGCCGGTCGCCGAGCTCGTGCCCGGTCGGGTCGATATGCACCTCGTCGACGAACCGGGTCGCGCCCGTCCCAGCCTGCGCGATCAGCGGGGTCAGGTCGAGCGCGTCGGCGCGCGGGTCTCCCGTCTTCGCCTGGCGCAGCAGCTCGACGCGACCGACCGCCTCCTCGAAGGAGCGCAGACCGAGC
>JBBILK010000387.1:0-3470 GCA_037444965.1 Actinomycetota bacterium
CGTTGCGATCCGCACCCGGCTTTCCTCGAGCTCGATCTCGACGCCCACGTGCGAGAGCGGCAGCGGATGGCAGAGCGGAATCAGCTCGGCGGTCCGCTTCGCAGCCATGATTCCCGCGACCTGGGCCGTGGCAAGCGCATCGCCCTTCGGCAGCGCGCGCAGCAGGCGGACGGTCTCCGGGCGCATCTCGACGACCGCCTCCGCCACGGCGCGACGCCTCGAGAGCGGCTTGCCGCCCACGTCGACCATCCGCACGGAGCCGCCCTCGTCGACGTGGCTGAACGGATTCTCCCCGCTCACGAGCCGATTCTACTGCCGCTCAGGCGGATCGCCTCGTCGAGGTCGGCGAGCTGGGCGTCGATCCACGCGCCGATGTCATGGCTGCGGACATGGCGGCGGATCGCGTCGATGCGAGCCGCGCGCTCGTCCTCGCTCATCGTCAGCGCCTCGTGGATCGCCGCCGCCTGGCCGGCCAGATCGAAGGGGTTGACGGTCAGCGCCCAGGGTGCGAGCTCCTCGTGCGCCCCCGCGTTCTCGGAGAGCACGAGGACGCCGGCCCGCTCGTTGACGAGCGGCGCCTCCTTCGCGACGAGGTTCATCCCGTCGAAGATCGCGTTCACGAGCAGGACGTCGTACTGCTTGTACGCGGCGACCGCCTGCGGGAAGTTGTCCTGGATCTGGAGGTCGACCGGAAGCCAGCCGGGGCGCTGAAAGCGGCGGTTCAGAGCAGCGGCCGCCCGCCGGATCGCCTCGAGGTACTCGGCGTACTCGGGGATGTCCTGCCGCGACGGGTCGAGCAGCGCCAGCATGCCGACCCGGCCGTGCATCTCCGGGTGCGTCTCGAGGTAGAGCTCGAACGCCCTGAAACCCCTGACGACGTTCTTCGAGGGGTCGGTCCGGTCCACGCGCAGCACGAGCAGCTCCGGACGGCTCGCCTCGAGCAGCGCTTCCTCGTCGAGCACTCGCGGATCGTGCGCGAGGCTGTCGAACTCGGCCGGATCGACCGAGATCGGGGCAACGCGGACACGGGTCCGCCGCTCACCGATGCGCGCGGTGCCGGCATCCGTCTCGGCGCCGATCAGCTCCTCGCAGCTCCGGAGGAAGTTCCGCCGCCAGCGCTCCGTGTGGAAGCTGACGACGTCGCTGGCGAGGATGCTCTCGTGGAGCGCGCGGCGGATCGGCTCGGGCAGAACGCGCCAGTAGTCGGGCTGCGGCCACGGAACGTGCACGAAGTGGGCAAGCGCAGCCCCGGGCGCCGCCTCCCGAACGAGGCGCGGTGCGATGTAGAGGTGGTAGTCGTGGAAGAAGACGCTCGCAGCCGGCTCTCGCTCCAGCTCCGCGAGCACGGCGTCGGCGAAGCCGCGGTTGACGGCCACGTAGCCGTCGCTCCACGCCTGGTCGAGCCCCTGGTCGAAGTCCGGCGTGCTCGCCAGCCCCCACAGGTAGTGCTGCGTGAACCAGAGGACGGGGTTCGCGACGACGTTGTAGTACCAGTCGTAGGCCCGGGAGCCGTGGGCGACGAGCCGGAGGCGGTACGACACTCCGTCCGCCGTCTCCTCGAACGCCTCGCCTCCGGTCTCGGCTGCGATGTTCCGGTCCTCGTCGCTGATCGCGCTCGCGATCCAGGTTACATCGTGATACGAGACAAGTCGCCGGAGTGCGGTCACGAGGCCGCCCCCGCCGCGGCGGGCGACGCGAGCTCCGGCGGCATCGCGGGAAAACGTCACGGGCCCGCGATTCGAGACGACGACGAGCTTGCGCCGGGCAGCGGCCACGGACCTACGGTACCTACCCGGGCTGCGCCCGGTGCTACGCCGCCCGGCCGGCCGTCACGAGCACCGTCCGGCCCGTGTCGTTGCCGAGCAGCCGGTTGAAGAGCGCGAGCCAGTCCCGCAGCAGGCGCGGCATCAGGAAGTCGCGCCGGACGCGCTCCTTCCCCCGCAACGCCAGCTCGCGTGCGCGCTCGGGGTCGGCGAGGACGGCCAGACACGCCTCCGCGCATCCCCGCGCGGAGTCGACGAGGAAACCGGTCTTCCCGTCCTCGATCTGCCCGACGATCCCCCCGACCCGCCCGGCGACGACGGGGCGGGCTTTCCACAGGGCCTCGGCGACCGTGAGCCCGAACCCCTCCCGGATCGACTTCTGGATCACCACATCCGACCAGACCTGGAACGCGTTGACTCGACGGAGCCGACGTTGTTCAGGTTCGAGAGGATGTAGACGTCGGGATCCCCCTGCGCGTACGCGACCGTCTGGTTGTAGAAGTCCCAGCCCTCGGGGTCGTCGTGGGCCATCGACCCGACCAGCGCGAGCTGGACGCCCGGCTTCTCGGCGCGCACTGCCCGGTACGCGTCGATCACGCCGAGCGGATCCTTCCACGGGTCGAACCGCGACACCTGGGTCAGAAGCGGCCGCTCGACGTCGATGCCGAACTGGTCGACGATGTAGCGCGCGTCCTCGCGGGAGAGTGCCATGTTCTTCGGCGAGAGCGGGTCGATCGCCGGCGGCCAGATGTACGCCGTCGGCAAGCCGGGCACCTGGGGCACGTACTCGCGCCGGTGGAAGATCGCGGCGTCGTACTGCGCCAGCGGGGGCGCCAGGTAGTCGAGCACGGCGGGGTTCGGCGTCGAGAGATCGATGTGGCAGCGCCAGATCCAGTGCCTTCCGGCCTCGCGAACGTGCTCGGCGACCGCGATCGGCTGCGGGTCGTGCACGATCACGAAGTCGAACTGCTCCCCGGCGAGCGCCTCTGCGTTGCGCCGGTTGTAGGTCTCGAAGATCTCGCGCTGTGCGGCCGTGAGACCTTCCGGGCTTCCCTGCAGGGCGTTGTGGATGGCCTTCGTGACCTGGAAGAACTCGTCCTGCCCCCAGATCACTCGCCACTCGACCTCGAGGCCCGCGTCCTGCATGAGCGGGACGAGGGTGTAGTTGATCTCGGCCACGCCGCCTCCGAACGCCGTCGCCGACAGGTTCAGGACGCGAACGCCCTGAAGCGGCGAGGCGAGCTCCCGGACCTCCTCCATCAGCGTCGGGCCGACGAGCGTCGCGTAGTCCGCAAGCGTCTTGTGGCCGACGTTGATCCGCTGCAGCATGAGCCGGGCAGGATACCGCCCACCCCACGGTACCGGCGCAGGACGGCTAGCGCGCGACGTCCGGGCTCAGCGGCCGGTCGGCCAGCACGACGTCCAGAGCGAGGAGGCGGCCCTCGCGCAGGACGGTGACGCGGGCGGTCTGCCCGGGGAAGAGCTCGCCCGTGACGATCCGGATCAGCTCCTCGGTCGATTCCACCTCCCGCCCGCCGACGGCGACGATCAGGTCGCCGCCCGCGATGAACTCCTCCCCCTGCACGGTCTTCGGCTCGCTCCCGCCCCGGATCCCGGCCTGCTCGGCCGGGCTGCCGGGCACGACACTCTCGACGACCGCTCCTCGCGCCTCGCCGTAGCCGAGCGCTTCGGCCAGCGTGTCCGTCA
>JBBILK010000388.1:0-3436 GCA_037444965.1 Actinomycetota bacterium
GTCGGCGATCGTCGCGAGCGCGACGAGATCCAGGTGTTGCTCCAGGCTCCCGTCGTCTCCGGTGAGAGCCTGGAGCAGCTTGTACGCCACTCCGGTGCCGCAGAGGCCTTTGAAGGGGTAGTCCGACGGCTGTGGCGCCACGACGGGGCAGTCGGGGAGGGGATCACCGGGCCGGTGGTGGTCGGTGACGACGACGTCGAGGCCGAGCGATCGCCCGTGCTCGATCTCGGCAGCGGCCGTGATGCCGCAGTCGACGGTCACGACGAGCCCGTACCCTGCCTCGGCGAGCCGTGTCAGCGTCTCGCCCGCGAGGCCGTAGCCCTCCTCGAACCGGCTCGGGAGAAACCAGTCGGCGTCGGCGCCGAGCCCGCGCAGCGTGGTGACGGCGAGGGCCGTGGCACAGATCCCGTCGACGTCGTAGTCGCCGTGCACGCAGATGCGCCGGCCGGCGGCGATCGCCGATCGGATCGTCTCGCACGCCGCGCGCATGTCGCCGAGCAGGAACGGGTCGTGCGACAGGGGAGCGCCGTCGAGGAAGGCGCGCGCCTTCGCGGGGTCGCCGTACCCGCGCCGGACGAGGACGCTCGCGGTCGTCTCGCTGACCCCCAGCTCCTCGGCCAGGGCGTCGACCTCTCGGCGGGGGCACGGACGGAGCGTCCAGGTGCCCTCGTACACCCGATCAACCCTACGCAGGTGGTCGGACGGAGACACGCGCACACGGGGGCCGGCCGCAGCCCCGAGCACTATCCTTACCCCGATGCCCGAGGCGAACTACGTGTCCGGCGACGACTACATCGTCGAGTTCCTCGGCTACCGGTTCGCGTTCAACCAGCTCGACTTCGAGCAGCGGGTCAACGCGGCCGCGGTGCGGCTCGGCCTCGTCGAGCCGGGCGAGCTCGAGCCGGGCGAGGTCGCCGACCTCGTCGAGCTCGCGGCTCACGGACGCGTCGAGGATCCCCGTAGCGGGCTCGGCGAGTACCTCGTCCGGCACTGGGAACGCCTCGCCCTCGTCGGCGACGAGTCGCTCGTCTACTGGCTGCGCAAGCTCGTCTTTCGCAGCGCGTGGCTCGATCACCGCGTCAAGGAGAACCTGCTCGAGGTCGAGTGGGACGAGGACGTCGCGGAGTTCTCCTACCGCGACCCCCGGGGCGGCCGCGCGCTGCTCGAGCTTGCGCCCGTACCCTCCTGGCACGACGTCCAGTTCCGGCGGGCGTAACCCGGAGCGGAATCGGCTACCGGCCCGGCAGCGAGGCGACTCGCAGCCCGGTCGGCGTCTCGTAGTAGCCGCGCTCGCCCCCTGCCTCGCGGGCGACCCGCACCGCGGCAGGGGCAGAGTCCACGGCCGGGCGGTGCTCGACCTCGGCCGGCCCGGTATCATCGCTCGCCGCTTGCGGTGCCGGCAGACCGAGGAAGCGGACGGTCAGCTCCTCGACAGTCATCGGCACGCCGATCCGGTAGCCCTGCAGGTAGTCGCAGCCCAGCCTCGCCAGGAGCTCCCGGGCTTCCTCGGTCTCGACGCCCTCGGCAACCACCTCGAGGCCGAGGTTGTGGCCGAGGCTGATCGTCGACCGGACGATGCTGAGATCGCCCTCGTCGGCGGCCATGCTCGCCACGAACGACCGGTCGATCTTGAGCTCGTCCACGGGCAGCCGCCGCAGGTAGGCGAGCGAGGAGTAGCCGGTCCCGAAGTCGTCGATCGCGAGCCGTACCCCCATCTCCCCGAGCCGTCCGAGCACGTGCTGGACGCGGAACGGGTCGGCCATGATCGCGCTCTCCGTGATCTCCAGCGTGAGTCGGCCGGGATCGACGCCGCTCCGCTCGAGCAAGCCGGCGACGTCGTCCGGGAAGCGGAGGTCGAGGAGGTTCGGCATCGTGACGTTGACGGCGATCTGCAGCTCGATCCCCGCATCGCGCCAGATCCGCCCCTGGTGAAGCGCCGCAGCGAGCACGTAGCGGGTGAGGGGGCCAACGAGGCCCGTGCGCTCGGCGAGCGGCACGAAGTCGGTCGGCTGAACCATGCCCCGCTCAGGGTGTTCCCAACGCAGCAGCGCCTCCACGCCGTGAAGGCGGCCGCTTCGCAGGTCCTCGATCGGCTGGAAGTAGAGAAGGAGCTCTCCCTGCGCGATCGCCCGGCGGAGCTCCCCGACGATCGCGAGCCGGCCGGGGTCGTTGGGGTCGACGGTCGGGTCGTAGAGCGCATAGCCGCTTCGCGCCTCCTTCGCCGCGTAGAGCGCCACGTCGGCGCGCTGGATCAGGCCGTCGACGTTGTCGGCGCTCTCGGGGAAGAGCGCGATGCCGATGCTCCCCTCGATCTGGAGCGGCAGGTCGTCGAGCACGAAGGGCTCCTCGAGGATCGCCTTGATGCGCTCGGCGACCTGTGGCGCGTCGCCGTGCGAGATCCGCGGTAGCAGGACTCCGAACTCGTCGCCGCCGAGGCGGGCGAACGTCTCGTTCTCGCGCAGCACGCCGCGCAGGCGCTCGCCGAGGTCGGTGAGCACGACGTCGCCGCTTCGATGCCCGAGCGCGTCGTTGATCTCCTTGAAGCGATCGAGGTCGATGAGCATCACCGCAGCCTCGGCACCGTCCCGCTTCGCGGCGAGGATGGCCTGCTCGACCCGGTCGCGGAAGAGCGTGCGGTTGGGCAAACCAGTCAGCTCGTCGTGCAGGGCCAGATGCTCGATCTCCCGCATCTGCCGGCGGATCCGCTGGGTCACCCGCCTCAGCACCGGGAAGAGGACGACGTAGAGACCGATCAGCGCGAGCTCGAGCACTCCCGCAACAGGGAAGAACGCCTGCTCGGCGGCGGCGGCGATCGGCGCGTAGTCCTGGTAGAGCGTCAGGACGCCCGCCTGCTCCTGACGGCTGAAGGGCACTGGAACGTAGGCGCGTAGCACCTTCGTCCCCTCGCCGCCCGCCGTTGCGCCCAGCGAGGCGACGTCGCTCACGGTCGTGCCTTCGAGAACCTCGCCGACTCGCTCGAGGTTGTCGACCCTGCCTCCGATGAGCGAGTGGTCGGTCGAGTACGTGATCGTCCCGCTCCTCGCGACCAGGCCGCCGAGGAGCGCCCCGTCGACGAGCACTTCACGGCTGAAGAGCGTGTCGAGCTCGCGCCGTCGCTTCCCGGTCACGGGCTCGGCGAAGTCGGTCGGCTCGAGATCGCTCGCGAGGACCGCATCGGCGACGAAACGCGCATGCGCCGTCGCGGCTCGCTCGGCCTGAGCGGTGACGAGGTGGCGCACGACGAGGAGGATCGCCGCCGCCGCGAGAGCGAGCCCGACCGCCGACAGGACGGCGAACCGAAGGACGAGCTGCGGGGGGTCGTCGGACCTGCGCCGGGCACGCTCGAGGGTTCGGTGCTCCTGGCTCACGACCGGGATCCGCGATCCTGACTGGCCGGTGGGCTGCCCTGCCCCTGGCCGCCGCCCTGCCCCTGACC
>JBBILK010000389.1:0-3406 GCA_037444965.1 Actinomycetota bacterium
TGGCGAGGATGCTCGCGTTGGCCGCAAACCAGACGCCGAGCGCCCCGAGGCCGACGACGGCGAACGCGATCACGCTCGGCAGACTCTTCGGGATGCGTGCCAGCGCCGAGCCGACGGTGGGCGCACCCGCCGGGGAGACCCGGAAGCGCACCGACTCGTGCGGGTCGTCGAACGAGAGGTGATCGGTGAGGAAGGCGAAGTACGAGTAGATGCCGATGATCCAGCGCAGGAGATCCGTGACGCGCTTCGCGTCCTCGGCCATGAACTGCTCGGCTCCCTTCTCCCGGACGAGCACGGCGGTCGTGATCGGGAGGTAGACGAGCGACGCGAGCCAGTTGATCGAGCCGGGGATGAAGAAGAGCAGGAGGACGACGAAGCGAAGCGGGACGCCGCCACGGCCGAAGCGCTCCGGCTGTGCGACGTCGAACACGACGTGCGGCTCGGTGGTCCCGGGCACAGGCGCGCTAGCCTACCGCCGATCCCGTGCGACGGCGCGTCCTCGTCTTCGGCGTCCTCCTGCTCGCGGCCGGCTGCGGCGGCGGCGGGACCGACGCCCCGCTCGCCGAGGGGCCTGCCGCGGCAGGCTTCGAGTTCGCGGCGCCGAGCGCGGTTGCCGCCGGGCAGGCGATCGACGCGTCGTACACGTGCGACGGGGACGACTCGTCTCCGGCGCTTGCCTGGCAGGGCGCTCCCGAGGGAACCAGGGAGCTCGCGCTCGTCCTCGAGGACCCCGACGCGCCAGGCGGCACCTTCACCCACTGGCTCGTCTACGACCTGACTCCCGACGTCACCACGATTCCGGGGGCGGTGCCGGCCGACGGAGCCGTCGAGGGACCGACGCCGCTTCGGCAGGGCCGGAACGACTTCGGCGAGATCGGCTACGGCGGGCCGTGCCCGCCAGGGGGCGAGACCCACCGCTACGTCTTCCGGCTGCTCGCGCTCGACACCGAGCTCGGCCTCGAGCAGGGCGCGGATCGCGAGACACTCGTCGAGGCGATCGGGGGCCACGTGCTCGCCGAGGCCCGGCTCGAGGCGACGTACGGCCGCTGACGGCCGAGCGTCGAGGGTTCTTCGCCGGATGGAGACCGTTCGCTCCGGGTGGCGTGCTCGGCTTCCCGGGCTCGAGCTCGCCCGCACCTACCAGCGCTCCTGGCTGCGCCACGACCTGATCGCGGGCCTCGTCCTGACGGCGCTGCTCGTGCCGCAGGGGATGGCGTACGCGGAGCTCGCCGGGCTGCCGCCCATCACCGGGCTCTACGCGACGATCGTCCCGCTCGCCGTCTACGCGCTCGCCGGCCCGTCGCGGATCCTCGTCCTCGGCCCCGACTCTGCCGTCTCGCCGCTGATCGCCGCCGCGGTCGTGCCGCTCGCCGCGGACGGCCCGGAGGAGCGCGTCGCGCTCGCCGGGATGCTCGCCCTGTTCGTCGGAGCCCTGTTCGTGGTCGGCGGCATCGCGAAGCTCGGCTTCATCACCGACCTGCTCTCGAAGCCGGTGCGGATCGGCTATCTCGCAGGCATCGCGCTGACGGTGATCGTGGGCCAGCTACCGAAGCTGTTCGGCTTCTCGACGGACGCGACCCGGCTCGTTCCCCAGGTGCGCGACTTCGTCAGCGGCCTCGACGAGACGAACGGGACGGCGCTCGCGATCGGCGTCGCGTGCCTCGCCGTCATCCTCGCGTGCCGGCGGTGGGCGCCGAAGGTGCCCGGCGTCTTCGTCGCGATGGTCGGGGCCACGATCGTCGTCGGCGCGTTCGAGCTCACGGAGCACGGTGTCGCCGTGGTGGGCGTCCTGCCGGAGGGCCTGCCCTCCTTCACGTTCCCGAGCATCGACGCGGCGGACGTCGGCGAGCTGGTTCTCGCCGCCGTCGGCGTCGCGGTCGTCGCGTTCGCGGACACGAGCGTGCTCTCGCGCAGCTACGCGGGCCGGCTCGGCTACGACGTCGACCAGAACCACGAGCTGGTCGCGATGGGCGCTGCGAACGCGGCCACCGGCCTCTTCCAGGGCTTCCCGATCTCGACGAGCTCCTCGCGCACGGCGGTGGCCGAGAGCGTCGGCTCGAAGACCCAGCTCACGGGGCTGGTCGGCGCCGTCGCCCTCGCGCTCCTGCTCCTGTTCGCGACGGGGCTCGTGAAGAACCTCCCCTCGTCTGCGCTCGCGGCGGTCGTGATCGCCGCGGTGCTCGGCCTGATCGACCTGGACGCCGTCCGCCGCCTCCGCTACGTGCGCCGCTCGGAGTTCGAGCTCGCGATCGTGAGCTTCGCCGGGGTCGCGTTCGTCGGCGTCCTCGCCGGCATCGGGCTCGCGATCGTCGTCTCCCTGCTCAACGTCGTTCGCCGCGCGTGGCGGCCGCACGACGCGGTGCTCGGCCGCGTGCACGGACTCAAGGGGTATCACGACGTGACGCGCTACCCGGGCACGCAGCGCATCCCCGGGCTCGTGCTCTACCGCTTCGACGCGCCCCTCTTCTTCGCGAACGCCGACTACTTCCGCTCGCGCGTACGCAGCCTGGTCGGGGCGGCCGGCCCCGGGTTACGCTGGTTCGTCGTCGCCGCGGAGCCGATCACGGACGTCGACGCGACCGCCGCCGAGATGCTCGAGGGGCTCGACCGCGAGCTCGAGGCGGCCGGCGTCGAGCTCGCGTTCGCCGAGCTGAAGGACCCGGTTCGGGAGCGGCTCGTCCCCTACGGGCTCGCAGAGCGGATCGGCCGCCACCGCTTCTTCCCGACGGTTGGCGCCGCCGTCCGCGCCTACCTCGACGAGACGGGCACCGAGTGGGTCGACTGGGAGGACGTGAGAGCCGCGGCGGCCGCGCGCGGCGAGCCGCCCAGCCCGTCCTCCTAACGAAAGCCCCGCGGAGCGGGGCTTTTGCCGAAGCGGATGATGGGACTCGAACCCACGACCTTCTGCATGGCAAGCAGACGCTCTAGCCAACTGAGCTACATCCGCCTGAGGTGTCTCAGTATAGCGGGAGGGCCGCCGATTGCCCTCCCCCGGGACTGGACTTCCCGCTGCTCGAGGCGTAGTGTCCGCGGGGGAAAGAGTGCCGGCCGACGCTTGCCGTCAACCCCGGGACTGCGTTGATACGCCGGCCGGCGTGGCGGCCTTCGCCGTTGGCCTGCCGATTCCTGCGGCTAGCATGCGCCGCGTGCCGGCACTGCTCGTCTTCGGGGCGCGCAATCTCGGGCGGGCGGTCGCCCGCCACATGGCCTCGCTCGGCTGGGACGTGGCGGCTGTCGCTCGGAGCGGCGACTCGCTCGAGCGCCTGGCCGCTGAGGTGCCGGGCGCGCTGACGATTGGGGCCGACGCGCGGCGGGCGGGGCGCTTCGAGCTCGCGGACGGCGGCACGCTGCTGCTCGACGAGATCGGCGAGATGCCCGCGCCGCTGCAGGCGCGCCTCCTGCGCGC
>JBBILK010000390.1:0-3400 GCA_037444965.1 Actinomycetota bacterium
ACGACGCCCTCGCCGTAGCGACGCCGCGAGGCGCGCAGCCGTGGGACCGGCTGCGCGCCTGCGGTGGCGAGGTCGCGAGTGGCCAACTAGCCGCTGGCCTCGGCGATCGCTGCCTCGACGGCGACCTGCGCCGCCGCCCGCTCCTCCTCCGTGGGCGGGATGAAGAGAGCGGTCTCCGCGATCGTGTCGATGTTCTCGAGGTAGTACTGGACGAACGACTCCTTCTTCACGTAGATGAAGAGCGGGCGGGCGAGCGGCGTGTACTCCCCGCTCTGCGCGGTCTCGGGGCTCGGGGCGACGCAGCCCGCGCCGCCGTCGACCTCGACGGCCTTCAGCTTGTCGAGGTTCTGCTCGAGGTACGAGTAGCCGAAGTACCCGAGCGCGCCCTTGTCGCCGGCGACGGCCTGGACGGTGACGTTGTCGTCCTCGGAAGCGGTGTAGTCGGCCCGGCTCGCGCCCTCCTCGCCGACGATTGCGTCGGTGAAGTAGTCGAACGTGCCCGAGTCGGTGCCGGCGCCCGCGAGCACCAGCTCCTGGTCGGGGAAGCTCGGGTCGACCTGATTCCAGCTCGTGACCGTGCCCTCGGCGGCGGGCTCCCACATCGTCTTCAGCTGCTCGACGGTGAGGCAGGTCGCCCAGTCGTTCTCGGGGTTGACGACGACGGTGAGCGCGTCGACGGCGACGGGGATCTCGATGTACTCGATCCCGTTCTCCTGGCAGAGCGGGACCTCCTCGTCCTCCTTGATCGGCCGCGACGCGTTCGAGATGTCGGTCTCGCCCGCGCAGAAGCGCTCGAAGCCACCGCCTGTGCCCGAGATGCCGACGGTGACGACGACCCCGGGGTTCTCCTCCCCGAAGAGCTCGGCCGCTGCGGTCGTGAGCGGGCCGACCGTGGACGAGCCGTCGGCCTCGATCGAGCCGGACAGCTCGCCAGCGGTCTCGGCCGGTTCGGCCGGGGCCGGCTCGGCCGGCGGGGCAGCCTCCTCCTCGTTGCCGCCGCAGCCGGCCGCGACCGCGGCCAGGAGCGCTGCGACGAGAGCGAGCGGGAGGATCGTCGCACGGCGAATACGCATCCTTCTCCTTTCGATGTGCGCCATTGCCCCGATTGTCTCGACGCCGTTTCAGCCCGTGGGCAGCCGGGCGGTGAAGGTCCTGTGACGAGGTGGTGAAGGCCGGCGTTCGCCCTATCGGGCGGGGAAGACGCAGCGGATCGTGAGGCCCTCGCCGCGGGCGCCGAGGGCCTCCACCGTGCCGCCCGCGGACGTGACGATGTGCTTCACGATCGCGAGCCCGAGGCCCGTCCCTCGTGAGGCGCGCGCCCGGTCCGTGCGGTAGAAGCGCTCGAACAGGCGCGGCAGGTCGGCCTCCGCGACGCCGATGCCCGTGTCCTTCGCCGTCAGGGCGACGGTGCCGTCGTCGCGGGCGACCGAAAGCGTGAAGGTCGCGCCGGGGCCGGCGTAGCGGATCGCGTTCGCGGTCAGGTTCGAGGCGAGCACGCGCAGCATCCGCGGGCGCAGCGGCAGCTCGAGCCGCTCGTCGCCCTCGACCCTGACCATCACGCCGGCGCGAGCAGCGCTGTCGGCGTGTTCCTCGACGACCTCCCGGAGGATCGGGACGGCCGCTGTCAGGCCGAGCGAGACCACCTCTCTGCCCGTCTCGAGCTCCGAGAGGAAGAGCACGTCGTCGATCAGCTCCCGGATCTGCTCGACCTCGGCCTGCGCCTGTGTCACGAGCTCCTGGACGTCGAAGCCGGGCAGCGCGGCCGTCTCGAGCAGCGCCATGATCCGCGCGAGCGGCGTGCGCAGCTCGTGGGAGACCGCGGCGGTGAACCCGGCCCGCAGCTCCTCGTAGGCCGCGAGCTCGCCCGGCTGGGTCAGGTAGAGGAGCGTCTCCGAGCGGCTGTCCACCTCGTACGAGACGCTGAACGGCACCCGTCTCGAGTCGGGGCGGAGGAGCTCCTCCGGGAGCGGGGCGCCCTCCTCGAGGCCCTCGAGCGACTCGCGCGCCCTGCGGCTCGCCGCGACGACCCGCCCCTGGTCGTCGAGCACGATCACGATCTCGCGGCTCTCCTCGACCAGCCTGCGACCGCGCTCGGCCTCCACGAGGAGATCGGCACGCCGAGCCATGTGGCCTGAACGGCCGCCGCGGCGCTTCATACTGTCTCCAGTATGGCGAAGGTGTTGATCGTCGAGGATGACGAGGTGATTGCGCAGGGGATGGCCCGTCATTTGCAGGCGGCGGGGTTTGATCCGTTGTGGGTTGGGAAGGGCGAGTCGGGGTTGGCGCGGTTGCGGTTCGAGCGGCCGGATGTGTGTGTGCTGGATTTGATGCTTCCGGGTGTGGATGGGTGGAGGTTGATCGAGACGGCGCGTGGGGAGGGGATTGGGACGCCGATCGTGGTGGTGTCTGCTCGGGGGACGGAGCATGATCGGGTGCATGCGTTGGAGATCGGGGCGGACGACTACTTGGTGAAGCCGTTTTCGATGAAGGAGCTGGTGGCGCGGGTGCGGGCTGCGGCCCGCCGTGGCGCGCGTGCGCAGGAGGCGGAGCGGGGTGAGCCGATTCAGGTGGGGGAGTTGCTGGTGGATCCCCGCAACGTGCAGGCGTACGTGGCTGGTGTGAGCTGCGAGTTGACGCCGACGGAGTTTCGGCTCTTGTATGCGCTGGCGCTCGAGCAGGGCCGGGTCGTCACCCGCGACGAGCTCCTGCAACGCGTGTGGGGCCGCCCGGCCGGGTTCCGCGACCGCACGGTGGACGTGTACGTGCGCCGGCTGCGCGAGAAGGTCGATCGTCGCTCGGCGGCGCACACGTTCATCCAGACCCGCTACGGCGTCGGCTACAAGCTCGAGGCAGTCCCCCGCTAGGATCCGCGCGGTGTCGGTCGTCTCGAGCCACATGTCCCGCGACCTGCTCGCGATCGAGCCGGATGCCGGGCTCGCGGAGGCGGCCAGGCGCATGGTCGAACGCGGCGTCGGCGCCGTGCTCGTGCTCGAGGACGGGCGGCTCGCGGGCATCCTGACCGAGCGGGACATCCTGAAGGCGGTCGGTCGCGGCCTGGACACCTCGGCTCGGGTCGCCGACTGCATGACGCGGCACCCGGAGACGATCGAGCCGTCGGACTCGACCGACCATGCGGCGGTGCTGATGCTGCACGGCGGCTTCCGGCACCTTCCCGTCGTCGACCGCGGCGAGGTGGTCGGGATCCTCTCGATCCGCGACCTGATGCGCGTCGTGCTCGCCGACCGCATGCCCCGCGGCGTCTGACGCCGGCGTTCACCAACCGTTCACCGGCTGTTCACAAGGCTGCAACCCCGGGCGGTCTCGGGTGGGGCGATCATGGAGACGATGGCGAAGGTGTTGATCGTCGAGGATGACGAGGTGATCGCGCAGGGGATGGCCC
>JBBILK010000391.1:0-3391 GCA_037444965.1 Actinomycetota bacterium
GCCCGCTGCCCGAGGTCGAGCTCCCCGCGGCGTGGGCGCGAGCGAGCGGGATCCGGACCGGCGACCACGTCCTCGTCAGCTCGAACGGGACGTCCCGCGAGCTCGCCGCGAGGTTGAGCCGCCGCCTGCTGCCGGGCGTCGTCCGCATCGCCGACGAGCACGCCGAGGGCCTCTCCTCGCCCGTGGAGATCGCGAAGGCGTAGCGATGGAGACGTCGGGACTCAACCAGCCCTGGTGGATCGACGTTCTGAAGGCCATCGTCGTCATCAACATCTTCCTCGTCTTCTTCGCCTACCTGACCTGGCTCGAACGCAAGCTGCTCGGCCGCATGCAGCTTCGGTACGGGCCGAATCGCGCAGGTCCCTTCGGCTTGCTGCAGCCGATCGCCGACCTCGTCAAGCTCGTGCGCAAGGAGGCGTTCGCGCCCGGTGCAGCGATCGGCGTCCTCTACATCCTCGCTCCGCTGGTTGCGGCGTACACGGCGCTCGTCGTGACCGCCGTCATCCCCTGGGGAGGCGTGTGGGAGATCGGCGGCTACGACGTCACCGGCTGGGTCGCGGACGTTCCGATCGCCCTCGTGCTCATGTTCGCGCTCGGCTCGCTCGGCATCTACGGCTTCATCGTCGGAGGCTGGTCGAGCGAGTCGAAGTACTCCCTGCTCGGGTCGATGCGGACCTGCGCGCAGATGGTCTCCTACGAGGTCGCGCTCGCCCTTTCCGTCATCGGCGTCGTCCTGATGGGCCACTCGCTCTCGCTGGTCGACATCGCCGTCCAGCAGCAGGAGACGGTGTGGTTCGCCGGTCCGCAGTTCGTCGGTCTCGTCGTCTTCTTCATCGCGGGCATCGCCGAGACGAATCGTGCGCCATTCGACCTCCCGGAGGCGGAGTCCGAGCTCGTCGCCGGCTACCACACCGAGTACAGCGGCATGCGCTGGGGCCTGTTCCAGATGGCCGAGTACGTGAACCTGATCGTGCTCTCGGGGCTCATGATCACGCTCTTTTTCGGGGGCTGGGGCGGTCCCGGCCTTCCGGGTCCCGTCTGGTTCCTGATCAAGCTCGTGATCGCGCTGTCCGTCTTCATCTGGATCCGGGCGACGCTGCCCCGCCTGCGCTACGACCAGCTCATGCGCTTCGGCTGGAAGGTGCTCCTCCCGGTCGCGACGCTCAACGCCCTCGTCACCGCGATCCTGGTCGTCGCCGTCTGATGCCGCAGCCGGTCGAGACACTCAAGGGCTTCGCCGTCACGTTCCGGCAGATCTTCCGCAAGCCGATCACGCAGCAGTACCCCGAGTACAAGCGTCCCGTCTATCCGCGCTTCCGCGGCCGCCACCGGCTGCACCGGCACGAGAACGGCCTCGAGAAGTGCGTCGGTTGCTCGCTCTGCGCGGCCGCCTGCCCGAGCGACTGCATCCGCGTCGTCGCCGCCGAGAACACGCCGGACGACCGCGTCTCCGCCGGCGAGCGCTACGCCCGCATCTACGAGATCAACCTCTCGCGCTGCATCTTCTGCGGCTACTGCGAGCTCGCCTGCCCGTTCGACGCGATCACGCTCGGCAACGAGTTCGAGCTCTCGGAGTACTCCCGCGACGATCTGATCTACACGAAGGAGATGCTGCTCGAGCCGCCCGGAAAGACCGTGCCCGTCGCCGACCCCGAGCTCTACGACACGCCGCAGCCCGTCTGGAAGGTGGACTCGTGAGCGCCGTCGTGCTCGCGAGCACGGCAGGGGACGTGATCGTCTGGGTCGTCTGGGTGGTCGCCGCTCTCGCCCTCCTCGCCTCGGGCTTCGCGGTCGTTCTCTTCTCGAACCCGTTCTACAGCGCGCTGTCCTTGATCCTCAACCTGGGCGCGCTCGCGGTGCTCTACCTGCTCCTCTCGGCGGAGTTCGTCGCCGCGGCGCAGGTGCTCGTCTACGCGGGCGCCGTGATGGTGATGTTCCTGTTCGTGATCGCCTACCTCGGTGGCCGCGCCGACACTCCCTGGGCGGGAGGACATGCCCTCACGCGCCTCGCAGCGATCGTCGCCGCGGCCGCGATCCTCGTCGAGGTGGTCGTCGTCGTCGCGCTCGAGGCCGGCGGCAACCTCTCGACCGCCGCGGAGATCACCGGCGCATTCGGCAGCCCGCGGCAGGTCGGCGAGCTCTTCCTCTCCGACTACCTGGTCGCGTTCGAGGTGACCTCGATCGTCCTCCTCGTCGGCGCCGTCGGCGGCGTCGTCCTCGGCGTGGAGGCGCGGCGGCAGGAACGGGCGCTCGAGGCTGAGCGCCAGGAGGCCGCATAGGGATGCTCGGGCCCGCGATCTCCGCGTACCTGATCCTCTCGGTGATCCTCTTCGCCACGGGCGCGGTCGGCGTGCTCGTCCGGCGCAGCCCGCTGATCGTCCTGCTCGCGCTCGAGCTGATGCTGAACGCCGGCAACCTCGCGCTGATCGCGTTCGCGCGCGAGCACGGCAGCGGCGCCGGCCAGGTCTTCGCCCTCGCCGTGATGGTCGTCGCCGCGGCCGAGGTCGTCGTGGGTCTCGGCCTGATCGTCGCCATGTCACGCAGGAAGCTCGAGCTCGACGTCGACAAGCTCGACCGGCTCAAGGGATGAGGGGAAGCCGATGATCGCAGCAGCCTGGCTCGCCCTGTTCGCCCCGGCCGGCGCCGTCGTCCTGCTCGCGCTGCTCGGCGAGCGCATCACCCGCCGCCAGGCCGGGCTGCTCGTCACCGCCTCCGTGCTCCTCTCCTTCCTCTCGTCTGCGTACGTCTTCGTGCGCCTGCTGACCGAGAACGCCGAGGAGCGGAGCCACCTCTCGACGCTCTGGACGTGGCTCTCGGCCGGCGACCTCGAGATCGGCATGGAGATCCTCGTCGATCCCCTCTCCGTGTTCATGATGCTCGTCGTCTCCGGCGTCGGCTTCCTGATCGTCGCCTACGCGACCGGCTACATGAAAGGGGACGACGAGGAGCGCCGCTATCACGCCTACAAGGCGCTGTTCGTCTTCTCGATGCTCCTGCTCGTGCAGTCCGGCAACCTGCTCCTCCTGCTCGCCGGCTGGGGCATGGTGGGTCTCTCCTCGTACCTGCTGATCAACTTCTGGCACCGGCGTCACCAGGCGGTCGCTGCCGGGAAGAAGGCGTTCATCATGAACGCCTTCGGCGACGCGACCTTCGTGCTCGCGCTCTTCGCGATCGTCCAGCGGGTCGGGGCGCTCGACTACCCGACCGTGTTCTCGCAGGCGCCGGGTGCGATCGAGCCCTCGAGCACCATCGCCGTCCTGATCGCGCTCGGCCTGCTCGGAGGAGCCGTGGCCAAGTCCGCCCAGGTGCCGCTGCACACGTGGTTGCCGGACGCGATGGAGGGCCCGACTCCGGTCTCCGCCCTCATCCACGCGGCGCCGATGGTCACCGC
>JBBILK010000392.1:0-3385 GCA_037444965.1 Actinomycetota bacterium
TTCGATTCCGACGGAGAACGTCGGTACGATCCGTAGCCGTGCTGCGTCGCCTCGTCATCCTCGCGCTCGTCCTGTCCGTCGCGACCGTCTCGCTCGCGCGTGCGAGCGGCAGCGGCACGGCCGAGCCGGCGGCGGCCGAGCTCGAAGCCGCCGAGCCAGCCGCGACCGAGCCGCCGGTCACCGAGCCGCCGGTCACCGAGCCGCCGGCGACGGAGCCACCGCCGGCGACGGAGCCACCGCCCGTGCCGCTGATCATCCCCGACGGCGTCACGATCGGCGGGATCCCGGTCGGGGGGATGACCGGCGAGCAGGCGACGCTCCTCGTCGCGAGCGCCTTCGACGAGCCGCTGCGGCTCCGGCACGGGCGAACGCGCTGGACCGTCCGTCCCGACCTGCTCGGGGCGAGGGCGAACGTCGAAGCCGCCGTCGCAGCGGCGCTCGTGGCGCCGCTCGGCGCCTCGATCGACCTGCCGGTCGTGATCAAGGGCGGCGTGCTCCGCGGCTACGTGGAGTCGCTCGACGAGGCCTTCTCGCGCCCCGCAAAGGACTCCACCCTCCGGCTCGTCAAGTTGAAGCCGAGGATCTCGGAGGCGAAGCCCGGCTTCGAGCTCGCCGCGTCGCGCATGGTGGCCGCGCTCTCTCGCGCGCTCAGGCAGGGCGAGCGTGGCCCGATCTCGCTCGAGGGCAAGGCGATCAAGCCGGCCGTGACCCCGCGAAGCTTCGATCGGGTGATCGTCATCCGCCGCGACTCGAAGCGGCTCTTCCTCTACCGCGGCGAGCAATTCTGGCGGAAGTTCGGCGTCGCGACCGGGCAGGCGTCGTTCCCGACCCCGATCGGGAGGTTCTCGATCGCCGTCATGTGGAAGAACCCGTGGTGGTACCCGCCGCCGTCGCCCTGGGCGAAGGACGAGAAGCCCGTGCCGCCCGGCCCCGGCAACCCGCTCGGGACGCGCTGGATGGGCCTGACCGCTCCGTACGTCGGGATTCACGGCACGCCCGACTCGTGGTCGATCGGCTACTCGGCCTCACACGGCTGCATCAGGATGCTGATCCCCGATGCGGAGTGGCTGTTCGACCACGTCCGCGTCGGCACGACCGTCTTCATCGTCGCGAAGTAGCGCGGGGCGGTACCCCGGCTGGCGGCGCGGGCCGGCGAGTACCCTTTGAGCGATGGCCCGCCGCGGCAAGCTCGTCCTCCAGATCGCCGCCGTCTGCGTCGTCGGCCTGCTCCTCGCCCTGCTCGGGTGGCGCCTCGCCTCCCGCCAGGCCGGCCAGAACGTGGCTGCAGGCGTCGAGCGGGGAGAGGCACCCGCAGCGCCCGACTTCACGCTCGAGGAGCTCGATGGCACAGGGGAGATCAGCCTCGCCGAGCTGAGGGGGAAGGCGGTGGTGATCAACTTCTGGGCGTCGTGGTGCGTGCCGTGCCGCGAGGAGGCCCCGCGCCTCCAGGCCGCCTGGGAGAAGTGGCAGGACGAGGGAGTCGTGGTGCTCGGCATCAACGCGCAGGACTTCGTCGGCGACGCTCGCACGTTCGTGGCCCGCTACGGCCTCACCTACCCGAACGTCCACGACGGACCTGGCTCGACGCTCGGCCGCTTCGGCGTCACCGGCTTTCCCGAGACGTGGTTCGTCGACCGCGAGGGACGGCTCGTCGGAGCGCGGATCCAGGGCCCGGTCAGCGAGCAGGAGCTGGAGGAGAACATTCGTCTCGCCGCCGGCAGCGGCGAGCAGGCGGCTGGCACCGTCACGGAGGGGGGCTCGTGACCCGCCGGCTCGCGGTCGCGCTGCTCGCCGCCCTCGTGCTCGCCGCACCGGCGCTCGCGAGCGAGCAGCACCCCACGCTCGCCGAGCTGGAGGGCGAGGTCTACTGCCCGACCTGCAAGACGCTGCTCGCGATCTCGAATGCGCCGATCGCGGAGCGCATGCGCGAGTTCATCCGGGCGCGGATCGACGCCGGCGACACGAAGAGCGAGATCAGGGACGCCCTCGTCGCCGAGTTCGGGGAGGCCGTGCTCGCGGCGCCGCCGAAGGAGGGGTTCAATCTCCTCGCCTGGGTCCTGCCGTTCGCCGGCCTGGCCGTCGCGGGCGTCGTCGTCGGGCTGCTCGCGTGGCGGTGGACGAGGTCGGGCAGGGGCGCGCGATCGTCCAGGCAGGGCGAGCCGTCACTCGACGGGCATCGCCGGCTCGACCCGGAGGTCGAGCGGCGGCTCGACGAGGAGCTGGCTCGCTTCGACGGGTAGCCGGCAGGCGGCCGTGGACGCGAAGATCCCGCTCGCGTTCCTCGCAGGGCTCCTCTCGTTCGTCACCCCGTGCGTCCTTCCGCTCGTACCCGGGTACCTGTCGGCGGTCTCGGGCGCCCAGCCCGGCGTCGGCGGACGGCGCGTCGCCGTCGCGAGCCTGCCCTTCGTGGCCGGGTTCTCGCTCGTGTTCGTCGCGCTCGGAACGGCGATCGCGGCGGCCGGAGGCTACCTGGGCGGCGACCGCCGGCTCGTGCCGCAGATCGCCGGGCTCGTGATCGTGGCGCTCGGCTTCGCCTTCATGGGGCTGCTGCCGCTCCCCTACCTCGATCGCCTCGCCGCGCCCGGCCTGGTCGAGCGCGCGCGGGGGAGCGGCTCGCGCTTCCTGCTCGGAGGTGCCTTCGCCGTGTGCGCAGCCCCCTGCGTCGGCGTCATGCTCGCCTCGATCCTCGCCCTCGCCGGCGACGCGAGCACCCTCTGGAAGGGCGCGCTCCTGCTCGCCGTCTACTCGCTCGGCCTCGCGGTGCCCTTCCTCCTCGTCGGCATCGGCTTCGACCGCGTGCTGGGAGCCTCGCGCTGGCTCCGCGACCACTACGCGGCGGTCCGGGTCGTGAGCGGAGCGATCCTCGTTGCGGTGGGCCTGCTCCTGTTCTTCGACCGCTTCTGGTGGCTGAACGCGGGCATCAGCCACGCGCGCGACTTCCTCGGCCTGGGCTAGGTTCCCGGCCGCCCTCGACCCGCTTGGAGCGCCGCATTCCGCCCTTTGCGAGCCGTCTGGAGGATGGTATGGTCATGCCCGTGGCGACGATCCTGGTGGCCGGCGTCGACCTGTTCTTCCGCGGCAAGCTCGACGCTCTGCTCGGCGGCGTGCACAAGCTGATCTCGACCGAGAACATCGACCCGCCCGACCTCGTGATCGTCGACATCGCGCGTGTCGACCCGGACGAGGTTGCCGACGCGTACCCGGACACGCCGATCCTCGGGTTCACGAATCACACGGATACCGAGGGCCTCCGGCGCGCGAAGGCCGCGGGGTTCGACCGCGTCGTCGTGCGCTCGGCGCTTGCCGAGCGTGCGCTCGAGCTCGTCGACGAGCTCGTCGGGTGACCCGGAATCCCGTCCCGGCAAGCCGTTAGACTCCCGGGCCA
>JBBILK010000393.1:0-2667 GCA_037444965.1 Actinomycetota bacterium
GTCGTCGAGGTCCTCCGCGTTGAAGTTCGACGGGCCGAAGGCGTTGTCGTAGGCGGGGATCGAGCCGAAGCCCGAGAACAGGAAGTCGGCGCCAGCGAGGAGCAGCGGAAACGTGTGCGCGGTCCGGCGGATGTCGGAGGACGACATGAGCGTGTCGTTGCCGGAGCACGACTCGAGGTCGTGCATCATCACGCAGAGGTTCTCCGCGATCACCTCGCGCATCCCCTCCGGCACGGACGCCGTCACGTTGACGCCGTCGATGCCGCCGTTCTGCACGCCCTGGGAGCCGGCGGCCCGCGTCACCGCGATGCAGCGCGCCTCGAGGTAGAGCATCGACTTGCCCTCGGCGGCGCCCATCAGCGCCTCCGCGCCCGAGCCCGAGGTGAAGCGCATCTTCAGGCCGCGAGAGGCGTAGCAGGAGGCGAGGAAGGCCTTCGACCAGGGGGTGTCGTCGCCGTCGACGAACACCTGCTCGGTTCCGTAGACCGAGACCGTCTCGGCGTACGTCGTGAGGCCCCGCATCCCGAGCTCGAGCTCGGTGCGCTCCTCGACCGAGCACTGGCAGAGCGCGCCGGCAGCGGCGACCTGGCTCCCGACGAGGAGGGCGAGCGCGTTCGCCGGCGCGTCGCGGAGCACCGGCACGGTCGTCTCGAGCTCGCGAAAACCGAGCGCGACGGCCGACGCGGCGTCGGCGGCGATCAGGAGCGGATGGTCGACCCGGTTCGTGACGTGCGCCTGGATCGACGGCGTCCGCCGCACCCGCATCTTCTGCATCGCCTGGAGAATCTCGACCGGCGTGAGCACGGCGAGGGTTCGCGCCACCTTCGCCGGCGTCATCCCGGCGACGAGGCGGGTGATCTCCGTGCGCGGCACGCGCGGGTCGACGAGCATCCGGGCGAACTCGACGGTGTCGAGCGCCATCGCCTCCTCCGCCACCGAGAGGTCGAGCCCGTGACGTGCGACGAACTCGTCGATCAGGTCGAACTCGGCCTCGGGCTTCCCGTCCAGCTCGACGACGCGGCCTTCCTCGATCCGAAGCGTGGGCTCGGGGTCGAAGGGGCTCGAGATGGCGACGAGGCCGAGCGCGGGATCCTCCGGCACGAGGTTGTCGCGGCTGATCGGCCGCGTCGCGTAGAACTGCGAGCGGAGCGAGACGGCGTCACGATCCGTCGTGCTCATGGTGAGCGAACCCTAGCGCGTGGAGAGCAGGAGCTGGGTGCAGCGGAAGAGGGCCACCGTCCTATCGCCGTCCGCCGCCTCGACCCGGGCGTCCCACACCTGCGTGGTGCGGCCGCCGTGGACGAGCGTCGCAGTACAGGAGAGGACGCCCTCACGCGCGGCGGCGAGGAAGTTCGTCTTCAGCTCGACCGTCGTGAAGCCCGTGACGCCGTCCGGCAGGCTGGCGAGCGCGCCGAACCCGCACGCCGTGTCGGCGAGCGCGACGATCGAAGCGGCGTGCAGGTAGCCGTTCGCGGCCAGCAGCTCGGGTCGGACCGGCATCCGGGTGGCGGCCCGTCCCGGCGCGAGCTCGGTGAAGTGGATCCCGAGCAGCCCGCCGAACGTCTCGGCACAGCGTGCATTCGCCTCCTCGAGGGTCTTCACGCTGCCGCCTGCCCCGCTTCGGCAAGGCTCTCCCAGAGGCAGACGGCGGCGTAGGCTCGCCACGGGCGCCAGGATGCGGCCCGGCGAGCGACCTCGGCGGCGGTCGCAGGTCGTCCGTTCGACGACATCGCGTGGCGAAGGCCGAGGTCCGAGGACGGGAAGGCGTCCGGATCGCGAAGCGCGCGCATCGCGACGTATTCGACCGTCCACGGCCCGATCCCGCGGATCCGGCCGAGGCGCTCACGCGTCTCCTCGGGCGCCGAGGTCGGGCCGAGCTCGAGACCGTCGTCCGCGACCGCGCGGGCGAGCAGGCGGATCGTCTCGGCTCTCGAGGACGGCACGCCGATCGCCTCGATCTCGGCCTCGGCGAGCTCTTCCGGCCGGGGGAACAGGTGCGTCAGCCCGGCGTCCGCCTCGGACAACGGCTCCCCGAAGCGGCGCACGAGGCGGCCGGCGAGCGTGCGGGCCGCCTGGACGGAGATCTGCTGGCCGAGCACCGCGCGGACGGCGAGCTCGAACGGGTCGAACGTTCCCGGGACGCGGAGGCCGGGCTCCCGGGTAACGACGGTACCGGGCCCGCCGTCACGGGCGAGCACGTCGGCGACCGCGAGCGGGTCCGCGGCCAGGTCGAAGGCGTGCCTGGCCCGCTCGACGAGTCCAGACCACCGAGGCCGTCGAGCGACGAGAGTCGCGGCCGAAGCAGCACCTCGGCTGTGGCCTGCGCCGGCTCGAGCTCGACGAAGCCGGTGCCACCGCCCGACCGAACCGTCCGGCGGTAGACGCGGCCGCGGACCTCCTCGACACCGGGAACGGCCCGGAGCGCGAGGAAGCCGAGCAACGGCTCCCAGGCGAGGGGTTGCCGGTACGGCAGGCGGAGCTCGAGGCCTTGTGCCGGCCGGCGCCGGGCCGACTTGCGAAGCGCGCTCGGCGGACGGCCGTAGGCCGAGCGGAGGGCCTCGTTGAAGCGCCGCAGGCTGCCGAACCCCGCGCCCTGCGCGACCTCCGTCATCGACAGGTCGGTCTGGTCGACGAGGAGGCGCGCGAGCTGGAGGCGGCGCGTTCGGG
>JBBILK010000393.1:2677-3372 GCA_037444965.1 Actinomycetota bacterium
TGTCGCCGACGACGAGCGGCGAGGCGCCGAGGTGCGCCGCGAACAGCCGCCGCAGCTGGCGCTCGCCGACGCACAGCTCGCGTGCAAGCTCTCCGACCTCGCGCCGGTCGAGGAAGCCCTCGCCGATCAGCCGCAACGCGCGGGCGACGAGCGCGGAGCCGCCGAGCCACTCCGGCGTTCCGGGCGCAGTCTCGGGCCGGCAGCGGCGGCAGGGCCGAAGCCCGGCAGCCTCGGCCGCGGCCGCCGTCGGGTAGAAGCGGACGTTCTCCCGCTTCGGCGAAGGAGCCGGGCAGACCGGCCGGCAGTAGACCCCCGTCGTCCTGACGCCGATGAAGAAGCGCCCGTCGAAACGGGCGTCCCGGCTCTCCGACGCCCGCCAGCACGCTTCGAAGTCGCGGTACACGACGGCGAGCATAGCCAGAGGGCCCGGGCCTGTCTCGCGGTTTCCGGACGTCGCCGTCCACGTCGCCGCGGTTGACCGGCTCCGGCCGACGCGCGATGCTCCCCTCGTGTCCGAGCAGGAGGCCTGGCGCGTCGCCGGTGACTACCTCGAGGCGTGCAACTGCGAGGCGATCTGTCCCTGCCGGAGGATCGACGGCGTCTTCGGAGGGCGCTCGACCCACGGCGAGTGCATGGGCGTCCTCTCCTGGTCGATCGAGAGCGGACACCTCGGTCCGCTCGACCTCAGCGGCCTG